>NZ_OY781940.1:360000-621635 GCF_963677315.1 uncultured Sphaerochaeta sp.
TAACTTTGGGGACCAACGGTTGGACTGTTGTTCGCTCAACAGGAAATCCGCAGAAAAGGATCCGACGGGGGACATCATCAAGAAGTACAACAGATCCTGATCTCACCCTTTTTCCCACGACGATTGTCAAACATCCTGGTTTCCATACAGGAAAACCATTATAAGGAGGAGCCAATGAGCGATCCAAAAGAACTTACAGAACACTATCATGGTCATGGCAACCATTCGGACCATGGCAACCATTCGGACCATGGCAACCATTCGGACCATGGCAACCATTCGGACCATGGCAATCATTCGGACCATGGCAATCATTCGGACCATGGCAATCATTCGGACCATGGCAATCATTCGGACCATGGCAATCATTCGGACCATGGCAATCATGCGGACCACCATCGAATGATGATAAAGGACTTTCGAAACAGGTTCTATCTCAGCTTGGTACTCACTTTGCCCATTCTTGCGCTTACGCCGTTGATCAAGGAGCTCACCGGTATTGGTTGGACCTTCTCGGGGGCGGGCTATGTCGTATTCCTTTTGGCTACGATTCTGTATTTCGTAGGAGGTTGGCCTTTCCTTTCCGGCTTGGTGAAGGAGTTGAAGGAAAAATCTCCGGGGATGATGACACTAATAGGCATGGCCATCACAGTAGCCTATGGATATAGTACTGCTGTTACCTTCGGCCTTCCCGGGATGCCCTTCTACTGGGAACTGGCAACCTTGATCGCCATCATGCTTGCGGGACACTGGATAGAGATGACCAGCGTCGTAGGCGCATCGGCTGCATTGGAAAAACTGGCCCGCCTCATGCCATCGGAGGCCCACAGGAAAGAAGGGGAAACAATCAAAGACATACCACTCAGTCATGTTGAGAATGGCGATCTCCTTATAGTAAAACCTGGAGAGAAGATTCCTGCCGACGGCCGGATCCACGAAGGTGGCGGTTATGTCGATGAATCAATGCTCACCGGGGAATCGCGTCCGGTCCGACGCGAGAAGGGAGACAGGCTCATCGGCGGGTCGATCAATGGTGATTCCAGCATCACCATCAAGGTTGATGGAGTCGGAGAACATGCATATCTGTCGAAGATAATCACCATGGTCCGCGAGGCACAACAAGTCAAATCAAAGACACAGAAGTTGAGCGACCGGGCAGCCCGTTACCTGACCATAGCGGCAATCACCATTGGAATTGCCACCTTGGTCAGCTGGCTACTTGTCGGCTACGACCTGCAGTTCGCCATCACACGAATGGCCACCGTTATGATCATCACCTGCCCCCACGCACTTGGATTGGCCATTCCCCTTGTGGTTTCTGTCTCAACTGCCAAATCTGCACAACACGGATTGCTCATCCGAAATCGGACAGCATTTGAGCAGGCTCGAAAAATCGATACCATTGTGTTCGATAAGACGGGCACGCTCACAAAGGGTACTTTCACGGTGACCGATGTGACATCGACCGACACGGGGACCTATTCGAAAATGGAGGTGTTGCGATTGGCAGCATCTGTTGAAGCACATTCGGAGCATCCTATCGGGAAAAGCATCGTTGGACATGCAACCGCCCAAGGCCTTGAATTGTCCTCTGTGGACGAAGTCTCGGCAATCAAGGGGAAGGGCATCGGCGGGAACGTCGATGGTTCGGCAATTCTGGTTACCAGCCCTTCCCATGCACGTCAACTCGGCATCGACATCCCTTCTGCCAAGGACGAACAGGCTGTAACCCGTGTTTTTGTCCTGGTGGAAAAGCGGTTGATTGGCTCTATCACCCTCAGTGATACGGTGCGTCCAGAGTCCCATGGCGCCATCAAGACGCTGCAATCAATGGGCATAGCCTGCTGGATGCTTACCGGAGATAACGAAGCGACCGCCCGTGCCGTTTCCGAGGAATTGGGCATGAATGGCTACTTCGCCGAGGTGCTGCCCGATGAAAAGCAACAGAAGATCAAGGAACTGCAGAAGAAGGGCTCATTCGTAGCGATGACAGGAGACGGCGTGAATGATTCTCCTGCCCTGGCGCAAGCCGATGTCGGGATTGCCATCGGGTCGGGAACCGATGTGGCGGCGTCCACCGCCGATATCGTGTTGGTGGATTCAAATCCACAGGACATCGTGACACTCATCAGGTTCGGAAAAGCCACCTATAGCAAGATGATCCAGAACCTGGTGTGGGCCACGGCATACAATGTGTTTGCCATTCCTCTCGCCGCGGGAGTGCTGCATTTCACCGGATTCATCCTGCAACCGGAGGTGGGTGCCGTCCTGATGACCTTGTCCACGGTGGTGGTTGCAATCAACGCCCGGTTGCTCAAAGTACCGAAGCACACAGGTTGATCCTTTCCCGATCTCGCTCAACCTTGCCGCTGGGACGGGCAACGGTGAAGATCAGGTAAAGAATTCAGGGGAACTCTTTGCAGATACGCGGCATTGCTTTACATTGACTACACACCCCCTCGGGGGTGTGGGAGGTTAAAAATGATGATATTTGGAATCCTTGGGACCCTCTTGATAATGTATCTGTTGTTCAGAACGGATATGTTCGGTAGAAAAGATGATTCCTTCCGTAAAGGAACCGATGAGGCGCTCGAAGCGCTCAGTAAGCGATATGCACAAGGGACCCTCTCACGGGAGGAATACCTCAGCATGAGAGAAGACATCTCGAATTGATGATGGAGGAATGGTATGCACGGCTTATATTACGGTCTTGGCAATGTCGGAGGATGCGGTTGGTTCGGGTCCGACTGGTGGTCCCGGGGGATGATGATCGGATTGTTGCTCATTGGGGTGACGGTCGTCGTGCTTCTTGCGGTGCATCTCTCACATCGGAACAGGTCCAATTCTGGCAGTTTGGAGGCAATCGCGCTACTTAAAAACAGATATGCCGATGGTGAGATCGATCGCGAGCTGTTTGAGAAGATGAAGAAAGACCTTCGTTGAAGAGGATCTTGCCAATTTGGAAATTGTATTTGAGATGATCAAGAAGAGATATGCCCCACGTGATATCACCTGGGAAGAGTTCGACTCGATGAAGAGAAATCTTTCGTAGAAGGAGACAACAAATTGAAGAAAATATTCGTAATAACCTTGAGTATCATGTTCCTGATCGTGGGAACAACACTCTGGGCGCAGGAAGAAGAAGGACACGGCAGAACTGCCGACGTGATCCTCAACGAAATCAAACAGGTGCAAGGCGTGACAAGTATCACGCTCATCGATCCCGACCTGATACGTCCGGCTCTACTTGAGGAACTGGGTGATGCGGTCATGGATCTCATGATCGCCGATGAAGAGCGACACGAATGGATAGATGGGATGATGGGAGGAGAAGGATCCGAGCAACTAGCATCGACCCACCGTTGGATTGCCTACAACTACCTCCAGAACGACGGGAAGCTCGACACGTGGGGACCCGGCATGGGCGGATACGGCTTTATGGGACCGGGAATGATGGGAGGTTGGAGCCGTAACGCGCGTTACAACCCCACCTCATCCAACTATGGATGGGGCTATGGTCCCTCCAGCATGCTGGCCTGGTCGGGCAATTGGTGGAGCTGGATCGCAATTATCGTGATCCTAGTTGTCATTGCAGTTGTCGTAGTCGCTCTCGTACGGTCGCGCCGAAGTGGCTCTGACAGTTCCGCCGATGTCTTGGAAATCCTTCGTAGCCGCTACGCAGAAGGCAAGATTACCCGTGAGGAGTATCAGCGGATTTCGAAAGAGCTGAGAGAGTAGAAGCAGGACATCCGATTGCCGGCATGGGTGCCGCCAATCGGATGTTTCTTTCGGAAAAATCCTCCATTCTGCCCACTTCGAACAGGTTTAACCAAAAGCCTTTATTCCGATGGATATCTCCCATATACTGGAAGACGAGAAATAATCGGGAGGTCCTGTATGAACAATTCTCAAAAGGATGGGGACAGTATCCATATCTCCGTCTGTACCGGTACCAACTGCGCGTTCCGAGGAGCTTCCCAGCTTGTGGAAGCTTTGCGTGCCGAGAAGGATATCCAGGAACATTGCATCATCGATGAGATGACCTGTCCCAATAAAGTCTGCGATCACTCGAGAAGATCTCCTGTTGTGAAGATCGATGGCGATTATGTTCTCGAGGCGAAACTGGAAGCGATCATGGACGATGTGCATACCCGAATAGAGAAGAAGCGGGAGGCCAAACCATGAGTGAGATCGGTGTAAAACGGGTATTTGAACGGATGCGGGGAATCTATACTCCTGTGACCGATCTCCGTAGGCGGTTGCTCATGGAGACGGTACGATTCATACTTGACGGGAAGAAACCCTCGGAAATAGAGTCCCTCCCATTCAGTATCATCGAAATGGGAAACCCGATGTACCGTTGCTGTTCATACCGGGAACTTTCCATCGTGAAGCAACGTCTCAGGTTGGCCTTCGGCCTGCCGCTTGTGGAGGAACGGGAGCATATTCCGGTCTCCAGCGGAATCGAAAAGGCCTTCACCAGTGAAAAGATCATCGAGACTCCCCTGGTCAACGTCATCCGCGCCGCATGCGAGAAATGTCCCGAGGATCAGGTTATCGTCACCGACGGATGCCAGTCGTGCATGGCACATCCATGTTCGATCGTATGCCCGAGAAACGCCATTACATTCCCTGAGGGAAAAGCACTCATAGACCAGGAGAAGTGCATAAAATGCATGAAATGTGTCCAAGTATGCCCCTATGCCGCCATTACCAGGAGAGTACGTCCCTGCGCCGAGGCGTGCGGTGTGGATGCCATCGATTCGGATGAGGAAGGGTATGCCCGTATCCATCAGGATATTTGCGTAAGCTGCGGACTATGCACAGTATCCTGCCCCTTCGCCGCCATTTCCGACAAATCGGAGATTGTCCAGGTGACCTTCTCCCTCATGGAACGGAAACGGGAGACAGCTTCCCCGAAGCTGCATGCGATCGTGGCACCATCATTCACCGGGCAGTTCGGCAACAAGGTGACACCGGAAATGATATTTGCCGGCATCCAGCGTCTGGGATTCGACCGGGTGATGGAAGTCGCCTATGGCGCGGATTGCGACACAATCCTACTCGCCGAAAAATACACAACTAAACAGGGAAAATTTCTTGGAACTTCCTGTTGCCCATCGTGGGTTTTGACCGCACGAAATTCATATCCGGACCTAGCGGAAAATATCGCCGACAGCTATACGCCGATGGTGGAGACGGCGAAGAAGATCAAGGAATCCGATGTACATGCGAAGGTAATCTTCATCGGACCATGCATTGCCAAGAAGTATGAGGCACTCACCACCGAAGTGTCGGGATATGTGGATCATGTCCTGACCTTCGAGGAACTTGCGGCACTCTTCGTTGCCTTCGAGATCGATCTCGCGACGATCGGGGGGAGTCCTGCCATTCAGGACGCGAGCATGCTCGGGCGCGGATATGCGAATGCTTCGGGAGTCGGCAATGCGATCATCAGGACAGCAGAAGAGAAGTTCGGTATAACGGACATCAGCTTCGAAAAAGCCGACACCCTCTCCGATTGTCTTGAGATGCTGAAACATATCGACAAAGGTAGTACCTGTCCGGATCTTGTGGAAGGAATGGCATGTCCCGGGGGATGCGTAGGCGGTCCCGGTACATTGGCTTCACCTCCCACGGCGGCACGGCACGTGACAAGGTTTGCTTCATCGGCACCCTTCGAGTTTCCCGTGTGCGATAAAATCGAGAGCTAATAAAACCATGCACTGATACTAAATTCTAGCCACCTTCTTCAAAATAGGTATTAGTCTCGCAAATGAGTCACTGCATCCTGTGCAGTATCTTTTAACTCGCATTGTTGTTAGGCAAGCTAAAGTAGATTCCCTTCTCTACTCAAAATGCCTACCCGCCTATCATCAACGGTTGGTATTTTGTCACCGGGTTGTGCTCAAAAGTTGATGACGATTTTATTCTGCTTATTAAATCTTACTCGCTCTATGGGGGATTCTATATAAGTAAGCCCCAGTCTGAGAGTATTCTCAAAACTAATTCTTATTTTATTCTATATTATACCTTTATTTTGACTATAAATCATCCAACAATACTGAGTTCAAATTATTCATAGATCCTCCTGACCCCATGGGTCAACTTCCCCTCTAGGCACAGGCCTGGCTCTTGAGGTACGTCCCAACAGGGTGTCATTACCTAAGGCAGGGGATGGAGTGTTCTGCTTCATCTATGAATACAGGGGTAGTAAAGAACTGGGCAGCAGTTGCAGTTTTTGCCTGATATGCCTTTTTACCGTTTTCGACCTACCATCTGAATGATATTGAAATACTTCCCTACCCCTGCTTCCATCATGACAAGATCTTCTTTGGCATAGGGGTTAGGTGATTGTAGCCAATCATCCCAGGCTTGTTTGCATGAGGTCATTTCACGGAACTCGGTTATCTCAATACCAGGTTCTTTCTCCCAGAGGGATTTCCACCAGGAAAGGGAATAGAAATACCATTCTGGCGTCCAGAAAGGTTGTACTTCCTTTGGTAATTTTCCATCGGGAAAATCTTTATTGAAACCAGGAACGACAACCGCAATATAGCCATTCTTTTTCACGAAGGGCAAAAGGTTGGCAAGCATACTTTCATTCGTGCCAAAGTACTGATAGGAATCCACGCTGATGATCATATCGAAATAATCATGAGCAAAGGGAATCTCTTTCGTTGCATCCACCAGGAAAGGAAATATCTTTGCATCAAGCCCACGCTCGGCAAAGCGTTTGGCATTATCGGTGGGAGATATCCACAGATCAGCGGCAAAAACAGTCACGTCATATTTCTCTGCAAGCAGAATGGATGAGATTCCCATACCACAGCCGAGATCAAGAATGCGCATACCTGGAGCAATGGGAAGCGAACTTGCCAGTTCTTCGGTGATCCGCATCGCATTCGGCCCCATCATCGTCTCCAGGAGAAAGTTCTTGTCATAGGTATCAGTTAAGGGTGTTTTCATACTCATTGTCCTCGCAGTAGAGAAATTCTACTACATACGGTATAGGAAAACATCATCCCCATCATACATATACGGTTGAAATCTTGTGTTTCCATAGAACAAATGCACGAGTAATGAACCATACAGATGTTCAATAAACATTGCTTAGGGAGTGTTTTTTTCTTGAATGCTCGATTTTTCCTTGTATACTTACCTATAAAATTCACTGTGAGCAGGTACTAATATTGGCATGATACAAAACCTTTCTAGGAAAATCTCCAAATCCTCTCTACGCCTATGCCTGATCATTGTATTGATGAATGTCTTTTTCATCAGTGCAGCCCCCTTTAGGCGGACACATATACTACAGACAATTGGTTTGAGCAGCTCAATAGTTGCAACAAAAGCTACCTCTTTGGCTACTGTGGTTGGAGTTGAGTATCAAGATAGATCATTTCTCCTCGGATATAAACAACAACCACAAATGCAAGATGTAGCACTTCGATCCTCGTTCATTTTGGCTGAGCAACCTTCATGGACAAAGAACGCACTTATCTCATACGCTCATGGTTCATTCGGTACTGCAAGTTCCTATCTGTTCGATGTAATAATCGGTTACGAACGACAATTTTTCTTTCAAGGTAAAAATCTTGCGTGGGATCTCTCGTATGGACTAGGAGTACAGGGAAGCATGTCGGTACTTCCTTTCATTGACAAACCACTTTACAATGCCAGCCCCTATCTCTCAGCGAAAATAACCTGTACAAGCTTTGACCGTCTGGAACTCTCTGCCCATATGTCCACGAGCACCATGTTCACCTATGCTTGCCAATTATTGAGTCCGATCACAGGAGCCGGAATTGCCTGGAAGCTTACCGATTCCCTGCATATTGGGGGAACTTACGATCTTCAATATTCTGATGTATATCCGGAGTCCGTCATTTTCTTTACAAAGGAGGCAGAAATCTATGCAAAATGGACCTCATAGATCTGTACTTCTTATAAGCTTATTGGTACTGATAAGCCTTTGCTCATTTGTTGGCTGTTCTGAAGCCGTTGGCTATTCGAGGATTGAAAAAAACCACCCCGGAGGGTCTTTTGACCAGGAAATAACCACGAACACAGAAATAGATTCATTCTCATTCCTTGTCTTGAGCGATATCCATTTCGGAAGGACGGAAGAAGGGGTGTATTGGGCATTTGATGAGTTCTTTGAGTGGGTAGATGAATATCAGAATTCAGATGAGTATCCCTTGGACTTTGCATTGAGCCTTGGAGATGGTACTGCATATTCCAAAGAGTGGGAGTACCAAAAGTATGCAGATTTCATTATGGAACTTGAGAACCGGTCAATAAGAACCAATGCAGTCCTGGGAAACCATGATGTAAGAAATATTGGGAGAGAGTATTTTACTCAGTACATCAATCCTTCTACTGCGAGAAGATTCAGTCATAAAGGTCTCTCGTTTTATCTTCTTGATACCGGTAACGCAAGTCTTGGAAAGAACCAACTAGACAATCTCATGAGAGCTGCAAGAGAGGACCCCAACCCCAAGATTTTCTGTTCCCATTTTCCGGTATATGGTGGCCCTGATACGTTCTACTTCTCCTTATCCAACCCTCAGGAAAGAGCACTGCTATTACAGACCATGGTAGAATCAAAAACGGGGCTGTATCTAGCCGGTCATCTACACCTTTCCAGCAAGATCTATCAATTTACAGATACCACAACAGAATTTGTCTGTGAATCATTCCACGGACGAAACTCCCTCCTTGAATCGACGCTACCTGTGTGGTATGTACTTACTTACCAAGCGGAAAGTCATGCAATAAGCATTGTAAAATACTCGGTGACAAACGCTAAGAAAATAGTGCATGAAGAGAAAGCAATCATCAACTTACCACGATGAGGCACCTCATCACTCATAGGCTTTCATTTCTCGTTCATACCTCTACAACCGTTACCAGCTGCTTAGGAGACTGTACTTTGTAGCCAAAACAGCCTTATAAGCCCAATATAAGCACCCCTAAACTATACATTTTTTAGAGAAATGTAAAAATATTACGCTCAATTATAGTTACTCCCCACCTAAAATGCAGTACAATGGGCAAAAATGCTAGGAGGAGGGCAACATGATTACTATCCATTCAGTCTCCTCTAATCGTGATTGGAACCAATTCTTTGCATTTCCAAACCAACTCTATAAAGACAACCCTTACTATGTACCTACCTTGATCCTCGATGAGAAGTGGAACTTCAATCCTAAGAAGAACCCAGCATTCGAATATATTGATGTTGTAGCTTTCCTTGCAAAAGAAGATGGGAAGGTAGTTGGGCGTATCGCTGCCTTGATCAACCATAAGCTGAACAAGGCCCAACAGAAAAAGTATATCCGATTCACTCGCTATGACGTAATTGACGATATTGCAGTCAGCAAACTCCTTTTCGAAAAAGTCTTCTCGTGGGGCAAGGAAAAGGGAATGGATACCATTATCGGCCCCATCGGTTTCTCAGACCTCGACAAACAAGGACTCTTGGTTGAAGGATTCGACCAGCTCAGTATGTTTATCACCTTGTACAACCATCCCTACTACCATGAACACCTGCAACAACTGGGATTTATCAAAGATGTGGACTGGGTTGAATATAAGGTCTTTGTACCTGAAAAAATCGATCCAAGAATCGAGCGAATCAGTGAAATCGCACAAAAACGCCATGGATACCGCCTACTCTCCTTTACCAGCAAGAAAAAGGTACTTCCCTACGCCCACCAGATGTTCCATATGTACAATGAAGCATTTGCAGAGCTCTATGGATTCTGCCCGCTTACCGATGGACAGATTAACCTAGCAATCAAGCAGTTTCTAAGCCTGGTGAGTCTTGAATACATCTACATCGTTGTGGATGCCAAAGAGAAGGTCATTGGGTTTGGAATCATGGTCCCTTCCCTCTCTCTGGCAATGCAGAAATCGCGTGGGCGTCTGTTTCCGCTCGGTTTTGTCCGGATTCTCAGGTCACTTAAGAAGCACGAAGTGCTGGATATGTACCTTATCGCAGTCAAACCTGAATATATGGGAAGAGGGGTGAATGCCATCATCCTCCAGGAAGGTATCAAGACAGCACTCGCAAACGGGGTCCGTTACGCTGAGACCGGCCCTGAGTTGGAGTACAACGAGAATGTGCAAACGCAGTGGAAGAGCTTCAAGACCGAACAACACAAACGAAGGCGTTGTTATATTCGCACTCTCGAGTAAACGCTCCCCGGTTGCACCAATTTATTTTTCTTGTAACCTCACATCAGATGAACAGAAAACGCATTGACTTACGCTCTTTCATGAAATCAAAACAAATCTTTCATACATAACAAATTTATCTTTCCTAGATTGGAATTGACTTTGGAGTTGTCAAGACCTACGATACCTATGAGGTGCTGATTAAAAAAGGAGATAGACGTAATCAGAGTTAGGAGAAGGCATCTTACATTCCTGAAGGAGGAATTCTGTATGAAAAAAGTCATTCTTGTTCTCATGGTCCTAATGGTTATGGGCAGTGTAATCTATGCCCAAGCATCAGCCGAGACGAAAAATCCCGTGCTACGAATCATCACCTGGTCAGGGTATGCCCCGCAGGAACTGCTTGATAAGTTCACTGAGGAAACCGGCTACAAGGTTGAGGTGACCCTCAGCAACAACGAAGAGATGATCAGCAAGCTCAGAGCAACCCGTGGCGGCGGATTTGACCTTGCCCAGCCCTCACAGGACCGCATCTCCTCTGTCGTTGAGCAGTATGGCATCTACCAGCCAATCGACTATGCAAGGATCGAGACCGAACAGATTGATGCTTCCCTGCTTGAGGCAGTGAAGAAAAACACCTTGGTGGACGGAGAATCCTACGCTGTTCCACACGTGTATGGGACTGAAGGCTTGGTAGTCAACAAGGCCTTGGCACCGGATGTCAAGGATTTCAAGGACCTTCTCGATCCCAAGTATGCAGGAAGAGTATCCTACCGCCTGAAGAGACCTACCCTTATAGGCATGGGATTCTCCCTCGGCTATGATCCATTCGAGCTCTATAATGATCCAGAAGCATATCAGGACTTCCTTGACGAGATGGAAAAAGTTCTCATCGCTGGAAAGCCTTCAGTAAAAACCTACTGGGACAACGGAGACCAGCTGTTGCAGTCTCTCCGCTCTGAAGAGGTCTGGGCAGCATCAGCTTGGGAACAGGCTGGATGGAAACTTCATGCGGAGAACCCAAACATCGACTATATCGCCCCAACCAGCGGAGCACTTGCTTGGGTCGACACCTTCGCCATACCGGCAAAGAGTGAAAACCTTGATGCAGCATATGCATACATCAACTTCATGTTGGAGCCTGAGAATGCTGCGTTCTTCACCAACCGAGAGACCTATGGAACAGCTTCCAAGGATGCTGTGAATTATCTTGATCCCGAGATCAAGGCAAACTTTACCCGTGGCCTCCCTCCAGAGGTACTGGCAAACATCAACTGGTATCCGACCGTCCCAGCAGGAATTGAAGAGATGGAAGGAAAGACCCTCGATAAGGTAAAGGCTGCTCGCTAGCAGAAATGATCAACGTATTGCCAATAGCTGTATCACTACAGCTATTGGCATCTCATCAAGGTAAACAATAGTATGGATAGCGCACTCTCAGTACAAAATGTCACCAAACGATTTGGTGATTTCACTGCAGTTGACCAGGTTTCATTCGAAGTAGAGGATGGAAAGTTCTTTTCTATTTTAGGACCTTCGGGTTGTGGAAAGACGACACTCCTACGTATGATCGCTGGATTCTATAAGCCTGACGGAGGAACCATCCTCTTCAACGGAAAAAACATGGATGGGGTTGCCCCCAATAAACGGCCGGTGAACCTGGTGTTTCAGAGTCTCGCACTTTTCCCCATGATGAATGTGCATGAAAACATTGCTTTCGGACTGCGGCGAAGAGGGGAGAAAGGACCCAATGTAGACAAGAAGGTCCGGGAATTACTGGAGCGGGTTGGTCTGCCGGAATCGGGGAAAAAACAGATCAGCCAACTCTCTGGTGGACAGAAACAACGCATTGCAATCGCACGATGCCTGATCATGGAACCAACAGTGCTCTTGCTCGATGAACCCTTGGGTGCACTCGATGCCAAGTTACGTGAACATATGAAAGTGGAACTTAAGACACTGCAATCCCAGGTTGGAACAACATTTGTCTACATTACCCATGACCAGAGTGAAGCCATGGTCATGAGTGATATGGTTGCAGTCATGAACAACGGTCATTTCGAACAGATTGGGACGCCACAGCAGCTCTACCATGAACCAAAGTCCTCGTTCGTTGCCCAGTTTGTGGGAAACAACAACAAACTACGGGTAAAGCTTCACAGTGATCAAAGCGGCAACACCATAGCCAGATATGCTGATAAGTATGACTTCCGTCTGGCCCAGAGATTTGAGAGCGCAAATGAAAATGACGAGTATGATCTCTTCATACGCCCAGAGGCTGTGATCATCAATCCAGGGGAAGGGAGGGAAAATTTCCAAAACCTTCCCGTGGAAGTTACCTCAATCCTCTTTGATGGAGGAAACAGTCGTCTTTTGGTCAAGCCTTTGGGAACTGAGGAAGAATTGGTGATTGCACTTCCCCAGACAAGGGAATACGACCATATCCGCTCAAAGGATCGCATACAGGTTGGTTGGGACCTGAATAAGACTGTCTGCTTCAAGCGCAGTGATTGGAAGTTATATGATGAAGAATAGACAACATATCAAATGGGGTTTTCTCTTCTTTTTCCTGCCCGTCGTGCTCTGGCTCTTTCTCTTGATCGTGCTCCCCCACCTTGAGCTTCTGAGACTCTCTTTTTCCAAGGCAAATACCGGGAAATTCACCTTGGACAACTATCTGGCGTTCTTCAAGGAACCCATCTACTGGCTCACCTTTGTTCGTACCGCAGGATATTCGATTATTGTTACCTTCCTGGTAATGGTCATTTCCCTGCCGGTCTCATTCTATATCTCGAAGATAGCAAAGGGGAGAATGACCGGGGCACTGATGATCCTCATTTTGGTTCCCTTCTGGGTCAGTGAACTTATCCGCGTCTATGGCTGGATGATCCTCCTCAGGGAGAGTGGAATCCTCAACCATTTCCTTGTCTCAATAGGTCTGTTCAAAGAGCCTGTTGAGATGCTCTACAATGACATTACCATGATCATGGGCTTGGTATATACCAGCATGCTCTTCATGGTGGTCCCTGTTTTGGGTGTTATGGATGACTTGGATAATTCACTTATCGAGGCAGCCTATGACCTGGGAGCATCGAAGATATCCATCTGGAGGACCATCATTATTCCTCACTGTGCCTCAGGGCTCGTCAATGGAGGGATCATCGTATTCATGCTGGTATTGGGAAGTTACCTTACCCCTAACCTGATGGGAGGCAAGAACTCCCTCTGGTTTACCGAGCAGATTTACAACCAGATAATCCTCTATTTCAACTGGAACCAGGGAGCGGCCTTTGGGTTCCTGCTCTTGGCCCTCTCTTCCCTGATCATATGGGTTCTTCTTAAACTCACCAAACAAAACCTGAAGGAGGTGGTAAAATGATCAGAAGCTTACCTTCCTCAAAGAAATATCGTGGAGGATTCACCATCTTCATCATCCTCTATTTTATTTTCCTCTTTGCACCACTGTTAGTAACAATGATTCTTGCATTCAATGACTCCATGTATCCTTCCCTTCCCTGGCAGGGATTCACCCTTGACTGGTTCTTTGGCAATGGACCGGATAAATATGGCATCTTTCACGACCAAACCAACCTGAGAAGCCTATTCACCTCATTCAAGGTAGCAATAGCAGTCATGATCGTCTCAACGTTCCTGGGAACTTGTGCGGCATTTCTCTTTGAACAGGAAAACTTCCGGTTCAAGAACGCACTCTATTTTCTCATGATCGCTCCCTTGGTCATTCCTGGTGTCATACTGGGTATCTCAATCCTGATGTTCTCCAACACCATAGGGCTGTTCATCGAGAACCACCTGGGCATCTACGTTTCTTTCCTTGGCCCAGGGTTTCCTTTGGTGGTGCTCGGCCAATCCTCGTTCATTTCAACCATTGTTGCGTTGGTTGTCTCTGCCAGATTAAAGAAGTTCGACCACACCCTGGAAGAAGCTGCCTACAACCTTGGAGCAAACAAGGCAGAGGTTCTCTGGTTCATCACCCTCAAGTACCTGAGGCCTTCAATTATTGGAGGAGCGGCAATGGCCTTCCTTATGTCTTTTGAGAACTTCAACACTACTATATTCCTCGTAGGTTCACAGGCAACACTGCCCATAAATATGTACATGCAAGTACGTGATGGATCCACCCCGGTGATCAATGCCATCTCATTCCTGCTCATTCTTGGCACTTCCATTTTTGCAGTGGTTAATCTCACCAAGGGGAACAAGAAACTGCTCTAATGCATGGATGGCAGAGAAGAAATTGTTTCTTCTTACTCCCTCGACTGAGACAAGGAATGATACACGATGATTGAAACAGAACGATTACTCCTACGAGAGATGACCCAGGAGGACTACCCCTCTCTCGCAGCAATCCTGCAAGACGAGAAGACCATGTACGCATATGAGACTCCTCTCAGCCCCGCTGAAACACAGGCTTGGCTGGACAGGAATCTTGCCAGATATAAAACTGACGGTTTTGGACTATGGGCTGTTATCCTGAAAGATACTGGTACCATGATCGGGCAGGCTGGCCTGACATGGCAATCGATCGGGGGGTCATCAGAAGTATTGGAAGTTGGGTATCTGTTCAATCGCAGCTACTGGGGGAAAGGATATGCAATTGAAGCAGCAAGAGCCTGTAAGGAGTATGCCTTCAGCACACTGAACAGCAGAGAAGTCTACTCCATCATACGCGACTGTAATGTTGCTTCAATGAATGTTGCTATCCGAAACGGCATGCTCGCCAGGGGTAGTTTCATAAAGCACTATCGCGGAATGGATATGCAGCACCTGGTATTCTCAGTTAAAAGAGAACCCTCAATCACCTAGAAAACCAAAGCCTATCGCTGGTTTATCTCTTTGGATTACGAGGAAACCAACCTTTTGCAACCCGCTCTTCTTGCTCGAACAACTCGTGGATACTCCATAGGGATGAGAACCCGGTAATACTGACCACCGCAGATAACGTGGCGTTCTCAATCCAAAGGGAGAGAATAACCAACAGGATTCCGACTACCAAAAAAACCGGCCATACCCTTTTACCAAAATAATACTCCCCTTTGATGACTATTGGATGGAATACCCCAATGATAAGAAATGCAGCTGCCCCGATCAGTATTCCTTGGAAACTCATACATCCTCCTCCTCAATGCATACATACAGATTTATCTTGATGTCCTCAGAATAGGTACGTCAAGAACTCTTTTCCTCATAGTTACAATCGAAGATTGGCACATTATTTATCACTGAAGAATATTCCCATGCTAGAATTCCTGTGAACAACCTCTAATGAGAGATAAGGAAATAAAAATGAACCGATGTAGCTGGACAGGTGAGAATCCTCTCTTGGTAGAATACCATGACAAAGAGTGGGGCGTGCCACTCCATGATGACCAGAGACAGTTTGAGTATCTGAGCATGGAAGTTATGCAGTGTGGACTGAGCTGGCTCACGGTATTGAAAAGGCGAGAAGTTCTCCGATCGGCCTTCGAGAATTTTGCTGTCTCCAAGGTTGCTGGCTATGGCGATGAGCACGTTGATGAGATTATGAAAATGGAGGGAATGATTCACTCCCCAAGAAAAATCCGGGCAATCATTACCAATGCAAAAGCATTCCTACCGATCCAGGAGGAATTCGGTTCATTCTCATCATATCTCTGGGGGTTTACCGGAAACAAGACAATGGAATATCCAGGTCATGCAGACGGGGGTATCGTTATTGCCAGGAATGAACTCTCCGATATGATCAGCAAGGACCTCAAGAAGCGGGGGTTCACCTTTCTTGGTTCCATCACCATCTATGCCCACCTGCAAGCTGCGGGCATCATCAACGACCATGAGGCAACTTGTTTTCGGTATCACCAAGGAGGTTAAACACTTGCCAGTATTTGCTCATGTACTGCTCTTGACTTCATCCAATACGTATACTGGCAAAAGCAATAGGCCAATCTAGCTATGTATGGTAGACTTTACAGGAATAATGTCCTGCTCATAAGAGTTGGATTTCTTTTCAGAAAATACAAACGCTACGAACCGTAAGGCAAGTGTGGACGGCAGGAAACACTTGAAGGAGCACGCTCGATGACTGAACTGATCAGCAACATACTTCGAGGCAGTGTCTCATCTGTCATGTATGTACTGTTATTAATGACCCTTACAAAGTCCAGATTCGACCGTAAGCGTATTATCAGCATCGCAATCTTTGTGTTTGTCATCAATATGACCAGCACCCTCTGGTTCTACTTCCGGGGAGACCTCACAGGGTTGTCCCGATTTACTGTTTTAATGTTCATCGTGGTTGGCCTTCTTATCAAGTCATTTACCAAAATGAGTTTCATGCAATGGAGTTTCACCTTTCTCACCACCATCAATATTGCAATGATGATCATCATCCTCAGCTTTCATCTAGGTAGGATGTTCCCCTATCCACAATATGCCAATACCTTCTTCCGGTTTGTCCTCTACCTACTCGTGATTACCATGTTCAGGAAACACTTCCTCAGGACCTATCAAACGGTTGTGAGCGACTGGCCCGTCTTCTCTGGATTGATGATCTGCATCTTTTTGAACCTATCCTACTTCTTTTTTGTTACAGACGATATTATGCACACCTTGGCTACCAATCGATGGCCGATGCTCCTCTTGGTTGCCCTCTCCTTGTCCGCTTATGGCACAGTGTTCTTCTCTTTTAAAAGATTCCTGGCCATGTACGACTTGGAAAAAGAGAATATGAAGATACAGCGTGAGACAGAGGTACTACAGAAAGTTGCCACGGAATTGGAAATCTATGCCAACAGTGACACGCTTACAGGTCTCCCCAATAGAAGGATATTTTTTACGAAATTGGAAACAATCGTTTCAGAAGCCAAAACAAACGCAATAAAATGTGCACTCCTCTATATAGACCTTGACTCCTTCAAAGTCATCAATGACACCTATGGCCACGAAGTTGGTGACGGGGTGCTTGTTACCGTGGGGAGACGACTACTGAATTGTGTCCGTGAAACTGATTTCGTGGCACGATTGGCTGGTGATGAATTTGCAATCATCATGCAGGATATCGAAGACACTAATCAGGCAAAACAATTCGCCATGAGAGTGCATTCCGTTCTGCAAGAACCCATAGCAATCGATACCATAACCTGTAGTATAAACGCTTCCATCGGCATCTCCATCTATCCTGAGGCTGGAGATAACGGGGAGGCATTGCTGAGAAACGCTGATTCTGCAATGTATGAAATCAAGAAACACGGCAAGGGCGAAATCGGCATCTATAACCATAACGTGTTATAAAAACAAGAGTTGTATCAAATTTTTCTATTCAGTATCCAAGATCTATAGCTCATTCACCAACCCCTGGAACTCTGCCTGTGGTGTGATCTGTATCACTTGAGAAATAGATACAGCCAATACCGGAATTTTATAACAAACACTCCAGCAAACCCGCAAAATCATACTTTGGTATGAAGCGCCGAGGCATAAAACAACCTAGAGTGAAACCATCGATGGAGAGGGAGGACCATTACAAGCATTATTGGTTTCTATCAAAACGCAGTGTTCTGCGCATCAAGTAGATGTATTGCTCTTCACAGGAGGAGAACAATGAAAAAGGTTGGTTATTCAATATTGGCGCTCTTGGCAGTGATCATGGTGTTTTATATAGCGTGTGACCTTGGTGTGGGCGAAGTACCGGAAACGGGTTCGCTGAGAGTTATCATGCACAATGATCCAAGCCTCAGGACCATTGCCCCTGATGTTTCGATGGAAGTGACAACGTATCGGCTCAGTGGGTATCGAGCGGGCTCAAGTGAGACCATAGATCCTGTCGACATTACGGCAACAACCCATACATTTAGCGGGATCCGTGTTGGTGATTGGACGATAATCGTTGAGGCTCTGAATGCTGATACTCCCCCACTCATCATAGGTGAAGGTTCCAGCACCGTGACCATTAGCGGTGGCACGAGTACGAACACTACCGTGACCATTGTACCACTGAGGGGAACTGGAGATTTCTCCTTCTCACTTGATTGGAGTGGCAACCTCATTGGAAATCCGGGGGTTGAGGCATTCCTGACCCATGAAACAGGATCTACACAGACTGCAGTGGATGAGTCTTGCATTGTCATATCCGGTTCCACTGCCACAATCACCGTGGAAGACCTGGAGAGCGGCTACTATGACTTCTCCTACATCCTGAAGGATGGGGAAACCCCATTTGCAGGTAATTTCCATGAAGTAAGGATTCTCAGTGGGCATACCAGTTCAGCCTCTGAAATAATCCCCGTTTCGCCATTTGAAATCTCCCTGTCAATTATCAACAACCTGCGTAATCCTTTTGCGGTAAGCATTACTTCACAAGATTTCATCCTTGAGCGATCAAGCATCCAATCTTTTACCGCTGCCCCTGCTGATGCTGCCTCCTATCAGTGGTATCTTGACGGTATAGAGATAGCAGGGGCAGATGAAATGAATGTCCTTCTTGATGGTGAAGAGATTGCATTCGGGTGGCATACGCTCTCCGTTAAAGTAACCTCACAAGAGGGAGGTATCTCCTCTGAATCTATAGCATTCTACCTCGATGATGTATTCGGAATTGGGGGATACATAGACCTGACATTCACCAACAAGAGTGACCCTGATGATACCTGGTTCTTTGGACTGGGAAATGGACCTGCAGAGAACTCAGGGTTTGAAGCATTGGCAACGTACCCCGAATACTCTATTCCAATACATCTTGAGATGATGTTGGAAAAGAGTTCTGATGAAATCCTCCCTGGAAGCTTCATGTTCGCTTCCTCCGTGCCTTTTGATCTAGATATGGATATGAATATGTTCCCCTATAATGGGTCGATGGATAGTGAGGGAAAGTACGCAGCTCTGGGGGTCTGGGAAGTGGACACTGCAAATGTCGTGCTTGGTCAGGCCTATGATTGGAGTCTCTTCACTGTAGGAAGTGTTGATGAATTCGGAGTGAGACGGACCTTCGATGCGATCAGCAATTTCTACAATCCGGTAGAGGTTGACAATCTTGATGGAGAAGACGAATTGAAGTGGGGAAAACTTTGGGAAACCATAAACGAGGGGATCACGATTACCTTCACAAAATACGGAGACAGTCATGGCTCCTACGTAAAGGGAACCGTAAGCGGAACTGCCGTCTCAGTCATCCCAGAGGACCCTCTCGTTCCTGATGATACGGAAGTACTGGGTGTGTACGCTGTATCCGGTGATTTCATCACCACCAGAGGGACATGGACACCTCCTGTGGTGCAATAACACATTACCCTCCCCTTGGAGCAATTCAAGGGGATACCTTCCTGGGGAGCAAGAGGAGAGGGAACCCTTTCCTACTCTTCCTGGCTCTCTCCCCTAAGCATGGCATAGAGCTCACTCCGGCTCGAGATTCCCAGCCTGTTGTAGAGACTGGTTGTATGGGTCTTAACGGTAGCAAGACTGATAAACAAGGCTTCAGCTGTCTGCAACTGGGTCCTTCCGTTAACAATATGCTGTAGGATATCAGCCTGTCTTTCACTTAAATGGTAGCGTGAGATGAAAGCGTTCAGGTCAAACTTGGGGAGGCAGAATCCGAGAAGTCCTATTCTGTCTCCCCAACTGTCACTGATGAGCGAGAAGCTTGTCACCACTGGAACCGTTTTTCCCTCTGAGGCAAGAAGAAATCCTGTGTGTGAGAAGTTGTGCTCTCCTGCCGCCAGCAACGCGGTCACCTTCCTCTGGATTGCCTTACTTTCAAGAAACACTTCCTCCATCGGTGTGGTATGCCGTAGATTCTCAGGCTGACCGATCAGGGAACGTGCTGCTGCGTTGCAATCGGTAATGTTCCAGGCTGAATCGATCATAAAGACGGCTTTCTCCATATGTTTGATAAGCTCTCGATTCACATATGCTGGAGCAAATTGCATAAGACCATACCGTATAATCGCATAACACACTGCAACCATCCATAGTACTGGAATTGTGCAAGAAATGGGATTGTGCCCCTTGAAACCGGAGAGAAAATCGATCAGTACTCCAATGATTGTTCCACCTATGGTACTGATGACAATGATTCGAGATTGTATTCGCTCCCTGTGCAATGTGGTTTTTCGTCCCCAGACCAGGGCAATAAGTGGAATCAACAATGACTCAATAGCCGAAAGGAGTTGGTGCGACACAAACCACGGCCCTGAGGGGAAGTCCCGTGCAAGTATATTCCAACCCCAATTGGCAGTTTGATAGATCCCAATGCGAAGCATAATGACCAATACAAGCATGCGGTAAAGAGGTACTCGCTGACGTTCCGATAGGAATAGGATGAATATGATGCCGGCAAGGATAAACAGCTCAGAACCGGTATAATAGAGTCGGTCGAAGAAAGAGGCCCATTGTTCTGTCTGAACGATATTACGTCCTACACATCCAAACGACCAGAGGGCAAGCATGGCACAGAGTACAGCAAAGCTTTTCTGGGTAGAAGAATCTTTCCCGAACACCAAAATGAGGATCCCTAGATAGATATAGGTCACACATGCAACACTTGCAATTATCGCATATAGCATCATTTTGTGACCTCATCTTACTACGCAGTTTTCTCCTTGGCAATTGCTATTTTTAGCCAGAGAGAAAGATATGCCTAGGAATCTGATGCGTAAAAATTTTTACTTTCTGCTCATTATGGCTTATAATGGGCTCATTATAGGGGAGGAACCGTGAAAATTCAAAAACAACAAGCAATGCGCACCGTACTTTATGCGCTTGCGCCACTCTGCCTTGCTGCAATTTATTTTTTCGGCTGGCGTTTTATCGCCATCTTGGTAGTTGTAGGGGCAACGGGACTGTTATGCGAATGGCTCATGGCACGCCGCTATGGCTTTAAGATTACTGAGTCCCTGTTTGTCTCATGCACGCTCTTTGCGCTCTCACTACCGCCTACCATCCCTCTATGGATCGCAGCGGTAGGTATCGCATTTGGAATCATCTTCGGAAAGATGATCTTCGGTGGTTTTGGAAGAAATATTTTCAATCCAGCAATCACAGCGCGTGCATTCGTCTATATCAGTTTCGGAGTCCCGATGACAGCAGCGTTTGTCGGCAATGCAACACAAAAGGGATTCTTCCCTGCCGGCCTTGGCTCTTGGATAAGCCAAGCAGATAGCGTTTCTGCTGCTACGCCTCTGGTAACCGGGGATGCTTCATTGCTTGAACTATTCCTTGGGTTCACGAGCGGAAGCTTTGGGGAAACAAGTGCCATCCTGATACTGCTTGGTGGGCTGTATATCGTGTTCAAGAAAGCTGCGAACTGGAAGATTGTAGTCGCTTCACTTAGCTCATTCCTGCTACTGCAGAGTGTATTTTGGGCCAGTGGGATCCAACTAGCTACAGAGAGCGGGATGAAAGGCGTCTCAGACCCCCTTACAGCCCTTCTCGGAGGTAGCTTTCTTTTTGCTGCATTCTTCATGATTACCGACCCTGTCTCTTCTTCCCAGACAACAGATTCAGGAAGATGGATATATGGTGCAGTCTTTGGCATACTCACTGTTTTAATTCGCACTTTCGCGAACTGGGTTGAAGGGGTCACGTTCGCAATCCTTCTCGCAAACATGTTTGCTCCCTTGCTTGATACCCTGCTTAAGGGGGCGAAGGCAAAGAAAAAACTGAAGAAGGCAGAAGGAGGAAAAGCATGAAAGCAAAAAGAACGTTCTACAGCGAGCGCATATACCCGCTCCTCTTCATGTTTGCAGTTACATTCTTCTGCATCCTCATAACCTCCGGTCTGCAACTTGCTACCCAGGAAAGGGCAACAGCAAACGAACTTGCATTCACCAGAAGGGCAATCCTGAATGCCGGTGGTGTTGCATTTGAGAACACTACTGAAGGGATTGAGGAAGCGTTCCAGAGCAAGATAGATGAACAGGATGGGTACTACGTTGCAGACAGCGATAGTGGAAAACGCTATATCATCCCCGTGGAAGGACCAGGACTGTGGGGAGCCATTACCATCATGGCAGGATTTGAGGAAGACCTGAGCACTTTCTCCGGCATCGCCATTGTAAGCCAAAATGAAACCCCAGGACTTGGGGCTCGTATAGAGGAACCTTGGTTTACTGAACAGTTCAGAGGAAAGCAAGCCCCCTTCACGTTGGTTGAAGAAGGTACAGCCGATGCGCCAACTGAGGTGGACGCCATTACCGGGGCTACCCGCACTTCAGAGTACTTCAAGAATATTACAAACCGTGCTGCAAACGATGCAAAACGAATCATTGGAGGTGAGTAGAATGGCCAGTAAACTGCTACGAAAAACGTTTATGGAACCACTGGGAAAAAACAACCCTGTGTTTGTCCAGATCCTTGGCATCTGCTCCACACTTGCAGTAACGAACAAGTTGCAGAATACCATGGTCATGACCTTGGGGGTGATGTTCACCACAGCCCTCTCCAGTCTGACCATTTCAATACTGAGAAACTATATTCCATCACGAATCCGAATGATGGTGGAGACCATGGTAATTGCAACCTTCGTCATTATTGTGGATATCGTCCTTAAAGCCTTTTACCCGGAGATGTGGAAGCAACTTGGTCCCTATGTTGGGTTGATCATCACCAACTGTATCATCATGGGTAGGATCGAGGCCTTTGCCTTGCAGAACAAACCCATGCTCTCTTTGGTTGATGGATTAGCCTCCGGTTTGGGCTATGCCTATGTGTTGCTGGCTATCGCATTCGTGAGAGAGTTGCTGGGAACAGGAAGCCTTTGGGGTTTCCAGATTCTTGGCTCCTGGTGGACAAACTGGTCCATCATGATCATGCCACCCGGCGGCTTCTTCGTTTTGGCAATCATTATCTGGATTATTCGAGAAAAAATCATGAAGGAGGCCAAGAATGACTGATTCATTGATGCCCTTTGCTGTTTTCTTCGCCTCAATTTTTACCGGGAATATCCTCCTTACCAACTATCTCGGTATGTGTTCCTTCCTCTCAGTCTCAAAGGAACTGAAGACTTCTACCGGGCTGGGGATGGCAGTCATCTTTGTCATGGCAACGACCACTCCCCTGAACTGGATTGTGTATCAGTACCTGCTTATTCCATACAATCTGGAGTATCTCAGGTTCATTGTGTTTATCATTGTTATCGCTGCATTTGTACAGCTTACTGAGATGACACTGGAGCGATACAGTGAACCGCTGTACCAATCACTGGGCATATTCCTCCCGCTGATAACGGTTAACTGTGCAATCCTGGGCGTGAGTCTTTTCATGGTTATCAGGGAGTATACCCTGCTTACCTCCTTCTTTTTTGGACTGGGAAGCGGAATTGGATGGTTCATCGCCATTATCGCAATGGCAGGGATTAGGCAGAAACTCAAGAACGCCAAGATTCCCCCAGGACTGGAAGGCCCGGGAATCACCTTGGTAATTGCTGGATTCATGGCCATGGCATTCATGGGATTCTCCGGCATGATCGCCATATCCTAAGGGGGAAGAGATGATTGTAACACTACTGATCAGTATCGGGATCATCAGCCTCATCTCGGTCTTCCTGGCAATCTTGCTGGTAATTGCAGATGCGACCATAGGAAACTATGGTGTGGTGAAAATCTCGATCAATGATGGCTCGAAGGAGTTGGAAGTCCAAGGAGGCCAGCCATTGCTCAAGACCCTCAACCAGGAGGGGGTTTTCATCCCATCAGCATGCGGAGGACGTGGCTCTTGTGGAATGTGCAAGGTAAGGGTTGTAGGTGGAGGAGGAGACTACCTCCCCACTGAGTTACCCTGGATATCCGATGAGGAGAAGGAAAAGAACGTAAGACTCTCCTGCCAGTTCAAAGTGAAGCAGGATGTCGCCATCGTCATCCCTGAGGAACTCTTCCTGGTCAAGGAATTCAAGACAACTGTAGAGAGTATCAGGGACCTAACCCATGACATCAAGGAAGTGAGACTTCGCTTGAAAGAACCAGTCGAGATTTCTGCAAAAGCTGGACAGTATGTCCAGTTTGAGGTTCCTGAATATGAACTGACCGATGAGAGAGTCTACCGAGCCTACTCCATGGCCTCTTCACCAGATGACAAAAACCATGTGGAGCTGGAGATACGCCTGGTACCGAACGGTATCTGTACCACCTACGTACATCAACATCTCAAGGAAGGTGATGAGATCATCATCAATGGACCATACGGTGACTTCTTCCTCCGTGAGACCGATAAGCATATCATCTTCATCGCTGGCGGTTCGGGAATGGCCCCGATCAAATCGATGTTGCTTGACATGGAGAAAAAAGGTATTACACGAAAAGCCTCTTACTTCTTTGGTGCTCGCTCAAAACGAGACCTGTTCTTGCTTGATGAGATGCGGGCTTTGGAAGAGAAGATGCCGAACTTCACCTTCATCCCCGCACTCAGCGAACCGCAAGAGGAAGATAATTGGGATGGGGAGGTCGGCCTTATCACTGATGTGGTGAGAAGGATGGTGAGTGAAGGTGCCAATAGTGAAGCATACCTCTGTGGCAGCCCAGGAATGATCGATGCTTGTATCAAGGTGTTGGATGAAGTGGGTGTCCTCCCGGAAAATATCTTCTACGATAAATTCTCATAATAGGAGCTGATGATGAAACAAACCGTTGAATTTGACAAGATACAGCAACAAATGCAGAAAGGTGTCATCACCCTTAATGGATTCCTTGGAGATGATAAGCGAAAGCTTGTCGACATTCTGGAAAGTGATAATCTTACCGTGAAAAACCTCAGGAGAACTCATGAGGCAATTGCTGATCGTATGGAGTATTTTCGTAAGAGTGGAACCGAAGGATTGGGAGAATTCATCACTGTTGACGAAAACTTTGAAGTGAAGGTTGAGACAGTAAGGGGTATGCTCCCCTCGCCTTTTGGTGGAAAGGGCATGTATGGAAAAGCCAACACCACCGTAAGGAACAAGAAACTGGACAAAAGTGTTGTCTTTACTGATCTGCACATACACTTTATTGGTGACCATGGGTTCTATGAAGGGAAAGGATCACCCTTCCGCCTGGAACCGGAAGAGCTGATTACGGTACTGGAGGTACCGGTAG
Source organism: uncultured Sphaerochaeta sp. (assembly GCF_963677315.1). NCBI lineage: Bacteria > Pseudomonadati > Spirochaetota > Spirochaetia > Spirochaetales > Sphaerochaetaceae > Sphaerochaeta > uncultured Sphaerochaeta sp. Next base: position 385,239 of record NZ_OY781940.1, read on the forward strand.
TCGAAGAATAGCGTAGAAGCATGACAAGTCGTGGTTTGCAACCACGTTTCCCAGGAGCTATACCGTGAGAGTGGTACGATCTGTACTACTCTCACTTTTTATATCGAGGCATGCTCACTCACAGAGCAACGAGAATGGAACATTGGTCAAAAATACCAATGTTGGTCCATCCATAGTCAAACAGCGAAAGTTTCAGTATCCTATCTATAGGATTTCTCATGAATAGGTACATATTCACTGCAGGAAATGCTGATGCAGCAAATTTGGCATGATAGATGCATGGAATATGAGTAATTGAGACGGCAGTATACCAGGACCTGGTATCAGAGGAGGACGCTCATGAGAATTTTGCTTACAACGGACGCTTTTACTCCAACCACAAACGGGGTTGTCACCTCTATCGTCAACCTCAGGCAGGGGCTCACCCAGGCAGGACATGAAGTTCGCATCCTTACCCTTGCCCATGCACATACATCCTATTACCAAGATGGAGTCTGGTACCTCGGATCGTTGAGCTCTGACCGGCTCTATCCCGGTACCCGTATCCGTGGAACTTTTGCAAAGAAGATTGTACGGGAAATCATCAGGTGGAGTCCTGATGTAGTGCACTCCCAATGTGAGTTCAGCACCTTTTCCCTTGCCAAGCGTATTGCCTATGCATCAGGAGCCCCTTTGGTCCATACCTACCATACGCTGTATGAGGACTATACGGACTACTTCTCTCCCAGTGAGCGATTAGGACATATCATGGCTCAACGGTTCTCAAAGAGAATCCTTTCCAAGGTTGACTATGTCATTGCCCCTACAGCGAAGACAAAACGCTTATTACGCTCCTATGGGGTGGATGGCCCGATTGATGTTGTCCCAAGCGGAATCGACCTTGCACGCTTTTCTCCGGCCAATAAGGACAAGGAGAGTGAAACATTACGGGCTTCTCTTGGAATACCAAAGGACAATTTCGTACTGGTGTATGTAGGTCGTCTGGCTGTAGAGAAGCGGATAGAGGAGCTGATCGCCAACTTCTCTCTGGAGAAACCAAATCGTACGTTGTTGTTGGTTGGAGATGGACCACAGAGACAAACCCTAGAGCAAATGGTAGCTGCACGTGGATTACAAAAGCATGTGATTTTTGCAGGTATGCAGAAACAAGCCGATATTCCTGCCTATTATCATTTGGGAAATGTCTTTTGCAGCGCATCAACAAGCGAGGCACAGGGATTGACGTATATAGAAGCCTTGGCCTCTGGTCTCCCTGTGCTCTGCCGTGCTGACGATTGCCTTACAGAAGTGGTACGTGATGGGGAGAATGGATGGCAATATCGCACGAATGAGGAGTTTCAACACTACCTTGACCTTCTGAGCAATGACGAACCACTTCGTCTCAGACTCAGCGAACAAGCAATACGTACAAGCAGACCCTTTGACTCGCAGACATTCGCAGCTTCCCTGCTCTCCATCTATGAGAAACTGATCAAGCAAAGCAGGGTATGCTCAGCCTAGCTTGTGATTGCTCTTATACACAGATGACCTTTATCCTACACTGCAGGAAACCCTACTCCTGCAGGTTTCGAACATCTCAAACACCACTTTCATGAACCGGTTTTCATTGCTAGATCGATATGGAGCTCCTGCCCCACCTTGACGTATATACCCCTAGGGGGTATTCTATATATAGACAGGATATCCCAGATGTACAAGGATGCCGAAAATGAATGCATGCTTTTTTGGATGTACTGCCAATGCTAATTGCACAGGCTACCCGGCAGCAACCACTGTAGAGATGGGATATATCGCAGAACTACCGAGAAGGAGGGAACATGGATCATAGAGAGCATCATAAGATGATGATCAAGGATTTTCGAAACCGGTTCTATTTCAGCTTGGCACTCACCCTGCCTATCCTTGCCTTGACGCCCTTGGTACAAAACGCCATGGGATTCGAGTGGACCTTTCCTGGTGCAGACTATGTAGTTTTTTCTTTGGCCACGATCCTTTATATTATCGGAGGATGGCCCTTTCTTTCGGGGATGGTTGAAGAACTGAAAGAGAAATCCCCTGGGATGATGACACTCATTGGTATGGCCATTACCGTCGCCTATGGGTACAGTACCGCAGTTACCTTCGGTCTGTCGGGAACAGCTTTTTATTGGGAGCTGGCGACCTTGATAGCCATCATGCTGGCAGGCCACTGGATCGAGATGAGCAGTGTGGTTGGGGCTTCCGCTGCTCTTGAAAAATTAGCTCGCCTCATGCCTGCAACAGCGCACAAGAAGAAAGGTGAAACCATACAGGATATTCCTTCACAACAGATACAGGATGGCGATTTCCTGGTGGTAAAGCCTGGAGAAAAAATACCAGCTGATGGACACATAACCGAAGGTGAGAGCTATGTGAATGAGTCGATGATTACCGGTGAATCTCGTCCTGTACATCGCAAAGAGGGAGACGCATTGATCGGAGGGTCGATCAATGGAGAGGGAAGCCTTACCCTGGAAGTTGAAGGGGTTGGAGAAGATGCTTACCTGTCTAAGATCATCCAGATGGTACAAAATGCACAGGAAGCAAAATCAAAAACACAGAAACTCAGCGACCGTGCTGCAAAGTACCTGACCATCTCCGCTCTGACTGTTGGCTTTGCCACTTTGGCCGCATGGTTGATTGTTGGCTTTGACCTGCAATTCGCCATTACACGAATGGCTACTGTCATGATCATCACCTGCCCCCACGCTCTTGGCCTTGCCATCCCCTTGGTTGTGTCGGTATCTACTGCAAAGTCAGCACAGAACGGACTGCTTATACAGAACAGGACAGCCTTTGAACAGGCGCGAAAGATCAATGCCATCGTATTCGACAAGACTGGAACCCTTACTGAAGGAACCTTTACGGTTACCGAAGTCAGCAGAACCGAAAGTTCCCAGATAGGGAAAGAGGAGTTAGTACAGCTTGCGGCGTCTCTGGAGACCTATTCGGAACACCCTATCGGGAAAAGTATTGTAGCATATGCCCAAGAGCAATCGATCGAGCTTATTCCTGTAGAGGATGCGAAGGCGATCAAGGGAAAGGGTATCAGCGGTACAATCCACGGAAGCACCATCCTGGTAGCCAGTCCATCACATGTCCGTGAGCTCGGTTTTGAAATTCCCCCAAGCAGTGAGGAGAAAGCTGTTACCCGCGTATTTGTCGTTTCTGATGACGTGCTCATTGGCTCCATCATTCTTAGTGACACGATCCGTGAGCAATCGTATCAAGCCATTTCGTCCTTGCAGAAGATGGGGATTACATGCTGGATGCTCACAGGGGATAATGAGGCAACAGCGCAAGCTGTTTCTAAAGAACTGGGCATGGATGGCTATTTTGCAGAGGTATTACCCGACGAAAAGCAAACGAAAATCAAAGAGCTGCAAAATAAGGGCTTGTTCGTAGCAATGACTGGTGATGGGGTCAATGATTCCCCCGCTCTAGCCCAGGCTGATGTGGGTATTGCAATCGGTTCTGGAACCGATGTGGCGGCTTCTACAGCGGACATCATACTCGTACACTCCAATCCACAGGATATTGTCACGCTTATCCAGTTTGGGAAGGCAACATACCGGAAGATGATCCAAAACCTCATATGGGCAACAGCATACAACATCCTGGCTATACCATTGGCTGCAGGTGTGCTGTACTCTCTTGGATTCGTACTGCAGCCAGAGATAGGTGCAATCTTGATGACACTCTCTACCGTGATTGTTGCTGTCAATGCACGTTTGTTACGCATTTCAAAAGAACCAGCGAACTAGATACCTTGATAAGTTAACCAAGTACTGTTTCTATCTGTATACTGGTTGTGAGAGAAGGAGAGTATTTACTATGGCAAAACATCGCATATATTCGATGAGTTTTGGGACCATCTATCCATTGTATATTGCAAAAGCTGAAAAGAAAGGACGCACCAAAGCTGAGGTTGATGAAATCATCAGTTGGCTGTTTGGATATGATGAGACAACACTACAGGAAGCATTGGACGAAGAAAAAAGCTTTGAAGATTTTATAGAGGAAAGCCCGATGAAAAATCCTCTAAGAAGTCTTATAACTGGTAAAGTCTGTGGTGTGCAGGTTGATACGATTGAGGACCCATTGATGCGAGAGATACGATACCTGGACAAACTCATCGATGAATTGGCCAAAGGCAAACCCATGGAGAAGATTCTTCGGAGTGGTCCTCCTACGTAAACACATATACAAATGGACAAACGTATTTTCATTGGTTTCAAAACCATGCAATGAAGGAATAACCTTCCGATAAATCCAACTTCTCCCTACTTCAATATTGAGGGGAGTGGAGAAATCTGGTACCATGGCCGGCGGAGGACTCCATGTATAATAATTTGGCAGTTATTTCATTGGGCGGATCAATCATTGCACCGGATAAGGTTGACCACGCTTTTCTTAAAGAACTCAACAGTGCTCTCAAATCCTATTTGAAAGAAGATAAAAGTAGAAAAATCATCCTGGTCTGTGGAGGCGGTGCCCCGGCCCGTGTCTACCAGAATGCTATGCGAGAGATTAACCCTGATGTGGATAGTGAAGAACTTGACTGGCTTGGAATCAGGGCCACCCATATCAATGGGCAACTCCTCAAGGCAATGTTCAACGAATTCTGTACCGATAACCTGATCACCGACCCAACCGGTCATATCAACTTCCAGGGACAGGTGTTGGTTGCCGCTGGTTGGAAGCCTGGTTTCTCTACTGATAATGATGCAGTCATACTCGCCGAGAGGTTCGAAGGAAGGCTGATCATCAACCTCAGCAACATTGCCAAGGTGTATACCGATGATCCAAAAAAGAATCCTGAAGCAAAGCCGTTGGATTCCATAAGTTGGGCAGACTACCGCACTATGGTTGGAGAGAACTGGACTCCCGGAAAGAACTCTCCCTTTGACCCCATTGCAAGCAAGAGAGCTGCAAAAATGCATATGGAGGTAGTGTGTGCCGATGGACGAAACATCGAAAACACCATGAATATCCTCTATGGTAGAAAGTATGAGGGAACCATCATCAGCTAGAGCGTTTCGCTAGGTTGATAAAATAAGGAAGTGGGGTTGCAAACCCCTCGGGGAACGGATTCTCCTGGGTGAAATCTGGAATCCAGGAGACATTCTCCCCCAATTCCTGCACAAATCCATCCTCGATATCCAACTCCTCCAATGTAAGGAGCAGATCATTATATTCCTCTTCACTGATTGCAGGAAACCGTACATCACCCTTGGGAGGTTCAAACTGCACCATCAACGAGAGGTAGCAAGAATCCTTCAACTCCTGGGAAAAATAACGAAGAACATCTTTGGAGGCATCAAGCGTACCAGGAAATACCAGGTGCCTAACCAGTACTCCCTTAAGTTTCCCTTCATCATCAACAAAGGTGGTTCTCCTATTTCGTAGAATATACGTCATCACAGAACGGATGATCCTTGCATAGAGCGCCAATCCACAGAACTCAGCACTCACATCCTCTCTCAATGTCTTTACGTCGATGAGATACAGATCAATGTAGGGGTCGATCAAAGAGAGTCCTTCCAGGGACTCAAATCCTGAACTGTTCCACACTACATCCAAGGAAAAACCTTGCGTCTTTGCAAGATCCAATGCTGCAACAATTGATGGTATGAAATGCGTTCCAGTCACCAGATTCAAATTGGTCGCCCCAAGTTCCTGAAGTTGAAGCATGATATTGGAGAGCTCAGTGGTACTCACTTCAATTCCCACAGCCATGGCACCTGACTCACCACTTCCAGAGATCTGATGGTTCTGGCAGTAGGCGCAGTGCAAGGGACAGCCACTGAAAAAGATCATTCCTGATCCATGTTCACCGGTTACGGGAGGCTCTTCACCACGATGAAGACCAGAGAAAGCAATACGAACCGTATCAGTCTCACCACACCTTCCAAGCTTGCCTTCCATTCGGTTCACAGCGCAGTAATTGGGACATAACCTACACGTGCCATAGGCATTCATTCCATGTTCATCCATGGCACAAGTCTAGCGAAAATACGCTGTCTTTGCATAGCTCTAAGATTGATACCTTCTATTATTTAACTCTTTATTATTCTTAGTTCGGTATATTTATACAACATATATTTGATATATGTTTCGCGAAGAAGAGAGGATGCTTGACCCTCTGGTACAAATTCATCACTCTACTAGCATGGCATTACGGGATTTCTGGAATCATAAGGAACCATCATCACCCCAAGACGATCGATACATCCTCTCTATAGACGGAGGCGGGATGCGTGGTCTCATACCTGCTGTGATGCTGGCAAAACTATCATCCTTGCTGGAGTCCATGGGAGACAATCGCCCACTGTACTCTCATTTTGATTTATTGGCAGGAACTTCTACCGGGGGTCTGTTGGCATTGGCTCTTGGGGCCCCTGTGATGCAAACAAACCTCCAAAGCGATACCAGGTATATAAGCTACATATATGAAGAACAGCAGCGAACCTTGATGCAGAAATTGATGGGAAAGCCTGGAGACAAAACACTACGGGGAACCCTTCCCTTCGGTGTCGATACCACTACGCTTGAATCACTCTATCTGCAGAATGGTCGCCAGATATTTCCCAGAAGCCAGGGTCGGTTTTTCAGCCAGATTTTTACAGATAAGTATGATGTGCAACCGTTGCAACGACTTTTACAACATATGTTTGGAGACATTCCCCTACGTGAAGCAGTCATTCCCACCATGGTGATGACCTATGATGCAGCACATGGAAGGCCTTTCATCATGAGCAGCCATGACTCACACGGCTTCCTGTTCTGGGAAGCAGCTCGGGCAACCAGCGCTGCCCCTACATTCTTCAAGCCCGCATATCTCTACGACAGGGAAGAGAAAACCATGCAGACCTTGATCGATGGAGGTGTCGTTGCAAACAACCCAACCCTCTATGCTTACCAACAAGCAAAGGAGCTTTATCCGGATGCGAAACGGTTCCATATCCTTTCCCTTTCAACAGCAAGCAGTGATTTCACCTTCACGGTAAGTGGAGCAGGAACAGGTGTCATCGGCTGGATAGATCCTGCAAAGGGTGCCCCGATCCAGAAGATCTATGCCACAAGCCAGATGCAAGTGGTTGACCAGATAGCACCAACCATCCCAGACCTTACCTATACGAGGATCCATGGCGCTCTGGGTGAAACATACAAGCTTGATGAGACAACAGCAGGGGCTCTTTCCACCATGCACCAGGGAGCCCAGAAAATTTATCAGGAAAACGAGGAACGGCTTAAAACCTTTGCGCAGCTGCTCTGCCAGAGGAATCATTTTGACCAGATGGAACTGGGGCCAAAGGAAGTCCTTCCGGTAAGCCAACAACCTACCCAAGCAGAAGCACCAGAGGAAGCAATTCCTGCACTTGATTCCTACCACAACTTTCTCAGGCGATACCAGATTGAAGATATTGAGAATCAGGAGAATCCTCAATGAGCACACATCCAAAACAAGTGGAACTTGAATCAACGATGCGTAGGTTGTGTGATGATCTCGATCACTATCTCGAAGACACCTTCGGTGATGCGTATCCTCTTCACCCGAACAGACCAGAGAGAGGAAAAGCTTCCAGTGTTGCCTATGATGGACTCTTTTCCACGGGTACACAGTTTACCCTAGGATATGGAAGCAACCATGGCCGTGGCTATATCCTCTCTGTAGAGATAAGGACCTTGTCGTGGGTGCAAAAGGAAAAAAAAGAGACTATCGAGAAAGCTGCCATGGAATATATAAGGGAAATCCTTCCCATCTATTTTCCCCATCGTGCCATTGAGCTCAAGCGTGACGGAAACGTCTACAAACTGGTGGGTGACTTCTCACTCGGGGACTCCAGCAACAGCTGAAGCGTATTTCTGAGTCCTTTGGTAGCTTCCCTTACAAATGCGGGGAATTGCTTGGGCCTCCTGCCTGCAGCATCATCACTGACCACTCTGATCATTGCACAGGAAACGTGTGCAGCATGACACGCAAAAGCGACTGCATATCCCTCCATATCACTGCATCCAAGGTGAAGGACTTCCCTCAGTTCAGGATGTTCCTCGCGATATGAGCGGACCAGGAAGCGATCAGCTGTTCCCATTACCACAGATTTTACCCCTTCAATTGCTGGGCAATAGAGAGGAAGGAAAGAGGGAGCATGCGAACCATCGCCCAGGAATGTGGAGCCCCAGTCCAGCCCAAAAGCCCTCAGGTCAAGGTCGTACTGCACAACCTTGGAAGCACAGACAATATCCCCGATTGCAAGGTTTTCTTCCAATGCCCCGCAATATCCCACAAGCACCACCACAGCCGGCTTATACGTAGCAATCGCATGGGCAACGGCAATACCGCTGGCAATCTTACCAACCCCCACAACCAGCCCAATGACTCGCCTGGATGCAAAAAGCACTGGTTCATTCAACTTTGTTAGGATACCTTCCAATTCATGTTTGAGTGGAGCAACCAACAAAACATCCACGCTCATTGCGCCCTCTCCTTGGAAAGGTCGGGCAGGATCAGCGTAGGGCTCACTCCCAGCCTACGCTCTCTACCAGTCCTTTTGGTCCGCTCTATGGCCAGTGATGTATAGTTCACAGCGCGAGTTACCGATGTTAGGAAGGTCTGCTTACAAAGCAAACTCCCTAACAGGATACTTGCAAAGAGGTCACCACATCCGGGATATGAAGCATCTACCTTGGTATAACGAACCAGAAAATCCTCATTATCTGCGTGGCAAGCTACTGCACAACCATCAGCGAGCGATACACTGGTGATTACAACCAGGGACCCTGTGAGCAAGGAGAGCTTACGAGCCCAGGCAAGCGCTTCCTTCTCTTCAAACTGCTCCTGGAAAGGGAGATCAAGAAGCAGGGCCGCCTCGGTGATATTCGGTGTGATGATATCTGCAACATGCACCAGGGATCGCATCGCTTCCACATGGCCTTTCGTGATTGGACCATAGAGAGATGCATCATCGCCCAATACGGGGTCCACCAATACCAGGGGAGAACCCATCCTCCGTTGCTGTTCGATGAAACACTTAATGAGCTGTACTTGATGCTCGCTACCCAGGAACCCTGAATAGATTGCATCATAGTGGATGGAGAGTTCTTCCCAAGCATCAAGAATGCCTTCAAGCTCAGAGGTGGTGTCGCGGAAATAATACGTATCGAACCCATCCGTTTGAGTCGAGAGCAAGGCAGTGGGAAGCGGGCATGTCTCGATTCCCATTGTCTCAAGAACTGGGAGGACAACAGTCAGCGAGCTCTTTGCATAGCAGCTCAGGTCATGGATTGCGGCACAAATTGGTTGCATGATTTCACACTATCGTACATCTGCAAAACAGGCAATATATGGTATACTCCAAAAATCGGAGGTCATATGCTTATCTATGATACCTTGAGTCATCACCCCATCGCTGATGACATGTTCAATATTCTCGATTTTCCCTTGCCGAGTGCGAGTGTGTTGAAGGATGCACTATCCACCATGATCCTCTCCTCTTCAGGTTGGAGGAAGGTATTTGCCGAAAGCGGGAATGAAGAGGATGCTACAGCAAAGATCACTGAGGCCGATGCCATGCTTGCAGCTCTTGCAGCCCTTTCCCTTGCACGATTCCTTGGGGTCCCAGCTGCTGGCAAGCAGGCAGTGACACGAACAGAGGTGCACGTTGAACCGCAGCCTACAACCATTCTGGTGGGACTTGATGCAAGGCCGACCGGAAGAGTCCTTGGGGATATCGTGTGTAGGACCCTGACCATGCTGGGCTGTTCGGTACGGTATCTCTACATCTGTGCCGCACCTCAGATCATGGCTGACTGCAACCTCTTCCCCGAGGAAGCTGATGCATTCTTCTATATATCGGCAAGTCATAATCCAATCGGGCACAACGGTTTCAAGTTTGGTCGCTCTGGGGGTGTGTATCCGGCCAAGGAGGCTGAGAAAATCATCAACATATTCAGGGAAATTGTATTGGAAGAGCCGATGGCTCCTCTCTACCTCCAGAATCTCTCCTCACAGATGGATACCACCCGATACCGGCATGTGCTTACATCGGTGAAAGCGGAGCAATCGAGGAATCTTGAACGGTATGAACAATTTGTGCTAACCACAGCAGTACAATCAGGGGATATAAATGAACATAGAATGTTCAAGGAGATGCTGGTAAAAGCCCACAGCAAGGAACCCCTTGGTGTTGTGGGAGAACTCAATGGCAGCGCCCGCTCGGTAAGTATTGATTACCGCTTCCTGACCTCCCTGGGACTCAAGGTACACCAGATAAATGATCAGCCAGGGCAGGTTGTCCATGCCATCGTACCCGAAGGAGAGAACCTCCAGCTCTGTCAGCAAACCCTTGAGATGTTGTACGCAAAGGACCCCTCATTCCGACTAGGGTATGTACCCGACAATGATGGGGATCGTGGGAACCTTGTCTATATCCAGAGAAAAACTGGAAAAGCCCATATTCTGGAAGCCCAGAATGTATTCGCCTTGGTCGTCCTTGCAGAGCTGACGCTCTGTCGACTGAAGCATCCCTCCAGCCTATTGGCAACCGTTGTGAACGGTCCTACCAGCAACAGGATAGATCACATAGCACAGGCTCTTGATGCAGAGGTCTTCCGCTGTGAGGTAGGAGAGGCAAATGTTGTTGAACTGGCAGAGATGAAGCGGAAAGAGGGATACCTTGTCCCAGTACTGGGCGAGGGTTCGAATGGAGGCAATATTACTCATCCGGCAAAGGTTCGTGACCCACTCAACACACTGCTGAGTCTGGTGAAACTGCTCAGGAACAGGGAAATTGCAAAACTCTGGTTCCGTGCAAACGGAAAGGATGTCCCCCACCCCGTAACCCTTGAAAAGATCATTGAAAGCATGCCCATTTACACCACCACTGGGGCTTTCTCGAAGGATGGCAAGATGCAGATCCATCACGACCATGCCGTTTTGAAAAACCGGTATGAAGTGTTATTGCAAGCCGATTGGATTGAAAAGCAAGAGATGTTCAAGGAACTGGACATCCATGCATACACCGTATTCCAGAGCGAAGGAACCAGCGCTGTTGAAGGTATGGGAGAAGCCTTCCGCACCCCCCCATTCACCGGCGGCTACAAGGTGGCTCTGAAGGACAAGGATGGTGTCATCACTGATTTTCTCTGGATGCGAGGCAGCAAGACTGAACCTGTGTATCGTGTCATGGTAGACAGCAAAGGTGATGATCGGGGTCGTCACGACAGGCTCCTTGCATGGCATCGCAGCCTTATCGCTCGCGCCGACCAGGATTAGGGGCTCTGCCAGATCTCATTGACCAGACCGTTGAGTGTCTCCTCCCGCTTTGTGGGGGGAGATAGCTCACACTCCCAAACAACCAGTACACGATACCCCTTCTCCAACAACTGTGCACAAACCCTCTGGTCACGTTCCCTGTTCTTGGCGAGCTTTTGTTCCCAGAACGGACGGTTAGTTTTTGGAAGGGTAAAATACTTGCAACCTTGGTGTGCATGCCAGAAACATCCATTGATGAAAACAACGGTCTTGTACTTGGGAAGCACAATATCGGGTCTCCCTACCAAGCGTTTGTCATTGACACGGAAGCGGAATCCATGGCGAAACAGATAGCTCCGTACCAAGAGCTCACTCTTGGTATCCTTAGCCTTGATGCTCGACATGATCTTGCTACGCTTGGCAAGGGAGAAGCAATCACCCATCTGAGGTACCTAGAGGCTCAATCCTGCAATTGCAGCCCCGAGGGTGGGCGAATCATCAATATGGACGAAGCGGTAGTACCTTCTTCTCTCCATTTCCAGATGGGTATGTAGATAATATTCGGTATACTTCTTGAGATGCTCCGTCTTGTAGAATGTGGTACCGTCAGCATTGATGCAGACAGGAACACGTGGATCAGTACCGGCTCCGCTCTTGAGTATGGTGGCAGCAAGGTTTGCTGCCGTAAGTTTTGCTGCTCGTGCAATCAAGGCATCGATAATCATCCAAAGGGAAATTGCATCCGCTTGGTTCCCTTCACAGCAGGCTACCAGTTCATACTCACGGTTGAACGGCATCTCAAGATAGTTGCTCATCACCGTGGTATTGATCCCTCCAAGTCTTGCAAACCGTTGCTTGAAGTTCTCACTGAAGAGTCCGTCCTCTATCGCTTTCTCTATGACAAGCGTGCTCAATGGACCAAGATACGCTCCACTGATCATCTTCTCCAGATGGTATTGCTGAGGTGCCTTGGTTGCACCAAAGAATTCACGGTCAAGCTCGCTGGGACAAAAATCGAAGTTGCCAGATTCAATATTGATAATCTGACTCCCCCCATCCTGAAGCCCCAGTTTCCCGATGGAAGCATTCTCTTCAACATAGGCGGTATTTGTACCGGTACCAAGGATGAACCCTATATAGCCACTGTAAGGGACTTCACTCCTTGCACTCACTCCGGCCAGAAGGGTGGCAACAGTATCGTTCAATACTGCAACCTTCTTATTGGAAACATCGTAACCCCGACGGGCGAGCTCTCCAAGCAGTGTTGCCCCAACCGGTTTTCCGATCACCTCGGGAGCTTTTATCTCCTTGGAAAACACCAAGGGAATCCCATCATGGTCAGCGGTGATGGAAGCTGCGTAGGAGAAGCAGAACCCAATCTTGTCGCTCTTTTCGATCAGACGCTCCACTTCATCAGCAAATGTGGAGAAAAACTCATCTGCACTCACTTCCTTTTTGACACCAGGCATGGAAACTTTCCTGAAGTCCTCGATATGTGCAGTCCCCTGATCATCAAAGGTTACCAGGCAAGTTCTGAAATTTGTGCCTCCTGCATCAAGAACAATGACCGGTTCATTCTTGGGAATCTCACTCACCACAGTGGTATAAGTCGGGATCATTTTCAGGCTACTTGATTTCTCATCAATGAGACCCTTCTCCATTTCACTGAGAAAGGTATTGAGCAAATGCTCCATATCCACCGTAGCGGGATCGATACCCCGTCTTTTTAAGAATTCCTCGGTTTTTTGGACACAATCAGACATGCTTCCTCCTATAGGAAATAGAGGCTCACCTATACCTCCACTTCCCTTCCATTTATTTTCAAAGTAAGCGGGCGTACCGCAAAAAATCCTTCATTATCGCTATGCAACAGAAATTTACCCTCTACCCGGACTGATGTACTGACCCGCCTTCCATCCACCACCACGTCAGCGGTGACAATGATGTCAGGAATCTTTCCACTCTGTATCACCGTACCCATCAGGGATGGGAGCGTTACCCCTTCTCCCCAGTCTGTAACTGCAGCCCCTTTAAGCACTGCATGCCCCTCTTCCCAAGCATGGACAGTGAGATATTGGATCGCCACATCGTTCAGGGGGCCTCTCGCTGCTTGCATCAGTGATGCAAAGAAAGAAGTGCCTCCTTCCTTTGTCGCCAAGAACACAGGAAGATATTTCCCTAGATCAGCCTCCTGGAATGTAAGGATGTGTGGAAGTGTCTCACCATCCCTGAAATAGAGATTACTTCCAGGAAGGTCAAGCTTCGGAGTATTCAGAAAGGCTGCAACCGCACAGATTGTCGTGTCAGTAATGGCAGCAATAGCCACAGTGACATCATTTGGGGTTGGCTCTTTTGCCCCAAGGGGGAAGAGCAGACAAAACATCAACAGAAATGGTATCAGGTATTTCATGTGCATCCTTTGTGATATGATAATTCACCACACAAAAGAGAACAACCTATTCATGGGAAAAAGACACAACTTCACTTATATGGTACACTGATGCCATGAATACGCACACTTCCAAACAGACAATATTCTGGTATGACCTTGAAACCTTTGGGCTTGACAGCCGATACGATAGAATCGCCCAGTTTGCAGGGCAACGCACTGATCTCAACCTCAATCCCATTGGCGAGCCTACCGTCCTGTACTGCAAACTCAGCGACGACTACCTGCCCGATCCACTTTCGTGCACCATCACCGGCATTACCCCGCAGGAAGTGAACAAGAAGGGAATGTGCGAAAGCGAATTCATTGCCCGAATCAATGCAGAGTTCTCAAAACCCTCCACCGTGGTTGCAGGATTCAACAATATCCGTTTTGATGATGAGTTCATTCGCAATGCTCTTTATCGAAATTTCTTCGACCCTTACCAGAGAGAGTGGAAGAACAACTGCAGTCGCTGGGATATCATCGACTTGGTACGTGCAGCGTACGACCTACGCCCTGAAGGCATCACCTGGCCCCCCAGAAAGGAGACCACGGGAAACCCAACGTTCCGGCTCACCAGCCTTACCGAGGCAAACAATATCAGCCAGGAAGGAGCGCATGATGCATTGGTAGATGTCAGGGCTACCATTGAAATTGCCCGCCTGATCAAGAACAAACAGCCAAAGCTGTATGATTACTACTTCTCCCTCAGGGCAAAAAGCCAGGTCAAGCGGGTGGTTCCCACGCCCTTCGGGCAACCGGTTCTCTTTACCTCTGCCATGTTCAGCAAGAATGAAGGTTGCTCACGCCTCATCACCCCGATCACCCACATGAAGAGCAATGCCAATGCCATTATCTGTTTTGACCTGAGCAAGGACACCGCTCCACTACTGAGGGCAAATGAGAAAACACTGCTCAAGACAGAGGGTGTTTTCACCCTGGCGATCAACAAGTGTCCGTTTGTCTCCCCGCTGAGTGTGCTTACCGACCAGCTAGCCGTAAAACTCGGGATAGACAAGGATCTAGCCATGTTCCGCCACCAACAAATTGCGAGCCACCCCAAGCTGTTGCTTATCGCACGGAATGTCGAGGACACCTTTGAAGGGGTTGATGATGTGGATTTCCAACTCTACGACCGCTTCTTCGCTGATGCCGACCAGAAGCGCTTTTCCCTGATCCGGGAAGCCGAGCCGAAGGAAAAACTCTCCTTGCACCTGGACTTTGAGGATACCAGGATTCCTACCATGCTCTTCCGTCATGTTGCACGAAATTGGGAGGAAGTACTCACTGAGGAACAACTCCTGAGATGGCGTAGCTTCTGTGCCGAGCGCACACTCAACCCACCAGGAGCCGTCAAGATGAACTGGAATTTCTTCAAACGCAAGATTGAGGAGAGGCTGGCAAGCACCGAGACTCCTGCCCAGGAGAAACTGGTACTTGCCGATCTTAAGCAGTATGGGGAAGAACTCGAGAAACGAATCTTCTTCTAGAGCAGCTTCATTTCCTTTGCTGTTTCCTTGAACGCATCAACCGCCTTGTCCAGATCCTCCAAGGTATGGGTGGCTGAAAGCTGTACCCTGATACGGGCTTTTCCCTTGGGTACCACAGGATAGCAGAATCCAATGACATAGATACCCTTCGTGAGAAGCATGTCAGCCATCTGGACTGCTTTTGCCTCATCGTAGATCATCACTGGGACGATGGCCGTATCCCCTTTTACCAGATCGAAACCTGCCTCTTCCATTTTTCTTCGGAAATACACTGCATTACGCATGGTTATTTCCTTATACGGATTTCCTGCTTCCAGCAGGTCCAGTACCTTGATCGTCCCACCGCAGATAGCCGGTGCCAAGGTATTGGAAAACAGGTATGGACGAGCCCTCTGGCGGTACAGGTCGATCAGGAGTTGACGACCGGATATGCACCCTCCACTTGCCCCACCACAGGCTTTCCCAAAGGTGGTGGTTATCAAGTCCACCTTCCCTTCAACACCACACAGCTCAACGGTTCCTCGTCCATTAGGCCCAAGATAACCGGTTGCATGTGAGTCATCGACCATCACCAAGGCATCATACTGCTCGGCTAGTGCACAGATCTCTGCAAGCTTGGCGATATCCCCATCCATGGAGAAAACGCCGTCTGTAGCAATCAGGCGCCGTCTCTGATCCTTGCTCTCCTGTAGCACTGCCTCCAAGCTCGCCATATCACTATGCTTGTAGCGATACCGTTTTGCCTTGCACAGCCTAATCCCATCGATGATGGATGCATGATTGAGTTCATCACTGATGACCGCGTCTTCTTCTCCCAACAATGGTTCGAACAGAGCCCCGTTGGCATCAAAGCAAGAGGAGAAGAGAATGGTATCATCTGTGTGCAAGAAGGCACTGACGCGCTGTTCCAACTCCTTGTGAATCTGCTGGGTCCCACAGATGAAACGGACCGAGGAAAGTCCGTACCCCCATCTATCCATGGCATCCTTTGCGGCATTGACAACCTCTGCATTGTCGGCTAATCCCAGATAATTGTTTGCACAAAAATTAAGAACCTCACCGTCGGCGACCGAGATTGAACGTTGCTGCTTGCCTTGCAATACCCGTTCCTTCTTCATCAATCCAGATTGTTCTTGTTCTGCAAAGAATGCCTTCAGATCCTTTTCCAGTGCTTCTGTCATGGATTCCTCCTTCTAATGGTTTCAATCATATCAAGGGTCATGGTCTCCAGGTTGTAGGTAGGATTCCAATCCCACTCCACCCGTGCTGCATAGTCTTCCAGGCAGTTAGGCCAGGAATCTGCAATGGCTTGCTTCACGGGGTCCACCTCATAGGAAATGGTAAACCCTGGAATGATGGTACGTATATAGGCAGCTTGCTCTTCAGGAGAGAAACTCATACTGGCAACATTGAATGCATTGCGATGCCTGAGCCTGCTGGGATCTGCTTCCATTATCTGGATTGCCGCTTCCACGGCATCTGGCATGTAGATCATATCAAGGTAGGTGTCGCCCCTGAGAAAGCAGGTATAATGCTCCTTCTTCACTGCTTCATAGTAGATTTCCACTGCATAATCTGTCGTACCACCGCCCGGTGGTGTCATATTGCTGATAATACCCGGATATCGAACCCCCCGGGTATCAACATCATAAGCATGATGGTAATAATCACACAACAACTCACCTGCAACCTTGGTTACCCCGTAGATGGAAGTAGGACGCTGGATGGTGTCCTGTGGGGTGAACTGTTTGGGAGTGGTGGGACCGAACGCCCCAATCGAGGAAGGGGTGAACACCGCACAGCGATTCTCTTTCGCCACTTCCAGGGTTGCAATCAAGCCATTCATATTGAGATCCCACGCTATCAGAGGATTTTGCTCGGCCCTCGCAGAGAGCAGAGCGGCCAGATGATAGATAGTATCAATCTTATGTTTCTTGACAATTTCATTGATGGTTTTCCCATCACGCGCATCTACCTTGTAGAAGGGACCTCCACTGATGAGCTCCTTGTTTACATCATCACGGATATCAGTCAATATCACATGATCAGACCCATAGCGACGACGGCATTCCATGGCTATCTCTGAACCAAGCTGTCCCAATGAACCTATGATTAGGATGTTTTTCATCAGACCCTCCAAGAGCACATTCCTTGACAATTCCCTTTTGGGGAGCATACAATATCTATGTTCATTATAATAAACAGAGTTCACTATGTCAAACTTATTACCACAAGGAGCGATGCAATGGAAACCCCTCCAATGATCGGCAAAAACATACAACGGATACGCACCAGCAGGAAACTCACACTCAATGTACTCTCTGAACGTTCAGGTGTGTCGAAGGCCATGCTCAGCCAGATTGAATCAGACAAGGTTAACCCTACGGTGGCCACGGTCTGGAAAATTGCAAGGGGCTTGAATGTTGAGCTCAATGATCTTCTCGATTCAGACGATCAACCAAAAAGGATTTTCACCCTCAATCCGGCCGGTGAGGATTCACCAAAACTCGAAACACATGAAAATGGGGTATCCATCAGGATCCTCAGCCCCTTGAGTATGGTGGAAGATCTTGAGATGTATCTTGTTACCCTCGAGCCACACAGTATTCTCAGCAGTGAACCACACTATGCAGGAACACAAGAGTATCTTACCGTCGTAAAAGGTGCAGTAAAGGTACAGGCTGGGGACAACATTGCGGAGATACGAAAGGGTGATTTCCTCGTCTACCATTGCGATGTTGAGCACTCCATTGCCAATGAAAGCAACCAGGTTGCAGTAGTGCACATGGTGGTACGCTTTACCGAGGAGAAACGCTAGTTACTGCTTTTATTTGACGTGAAGGACTGCCTGCAGTATAAAGGAGCAAGGCAGGTATATCATGGCAAAAAGAAGCATCATGGTCTCCTATGGAATGGGAAAGTTCATTGCTGAGTTCCTAACCGGAGCGTTCGGAAGCATCGTCTTCATGTTTTACGAAACGGAGGTGGGTTTGTCTGCCGGCTATGCCGCGCTTGCAACCATCCTCTATTCGTTCTGGAATGCCATAAACGACCCAATCATCGGATATGTGACAAACAAGGGCGCTCCATTCTCAAAAAAACTTGGAAGGAGATTTCCCTGGATTATCTTGGGTCTTATCCTCTGTAGCGTATTTTTCATTCTTATCTTCAGCGTACCCAGCTCGTGGGATGCCAGGGAGAACCCGCTTCCTGTCTTCCTTTGGATGGTCCTTACCATCTGTCTCTATGATGGGTTCTACTCCCTTTGGGAAGTAAACTACCAGAGCATCTACCCTGATAAATTCCGCACCCAGAGCGAAAGAACCACGACGGCAGCAGTCGGTACCGGTATCGGGGTCCTGGGAATTGCCTCCGGCTTCATCATCCCTCCCCTATTCTTCTCGTACGGAATAAGGTCGAGTTATCTCATCTGCGCCTTGGTCATTGCTGGATTCAGCCTGGTGGCTACCTTTGGGGTAAGCTTCGGGGTCTTTGAGACCAAGGATATGATTGCACGGTTCTCCCAGCAGAAAGAAAAGGAAGCATCCCCACATTTCTTCGACCAGATGAACCATGCGCTGAAGAATCGCAACTTACTCGCATTTGTACTGTTGCTCTTCTTCTACCAGAGCGGATGTATGCTTATGACTGCGAGTGTCAACTATGTGGTCAAGTATGTCCTTGAAGCGAAGAGCAGCGGGGCTACACCAATCTTTGCAGGTATGTTGGTAGGTACACTGCTCTCCATCCTGATCTGGATGCAGGTAGCCAAGCGCTTGAAGAACAACCAGCTGATGCTTATCCTCTGCTCTTTCGTTCTCGCTCTCTTCGCGCTCCCCCTCTCCTTCCTCTCTTCGGCTACATCATATGTAGTTGCAATGGCGCTCTGGGGATTGGGGTTTGGAGGTTTCTGGACCTTCATGAGCCCAGCCATGGCAGATGTAATCGACAGCCTTGTTGTGGCTCAGAAACGTCGTGACGATGGAGTGGTACTTGGTATCAGGGCATTTTTCATGCGGTTCAGCTATGCAAGCCAAGCCATGGTCTTCTTCGTCGTACACAAGGCAACAGCCTTTGACCCCCTTACAATCACCGAACAGGCCAGATGGGGGATTCGTCTCCATATGGGGGTTATCCCTGCTCTTTTCTTCCTTGTCGGTGGCTTGCTTTTCCTTCGCATGAACTCACTTGGTCCTGCTGAGGTTGCAAAGAATCGACAGATGCTCTCCCATTTGGATATCTAGCAATGCTATGCAAAGGCCCATCACTTTTGTATACTTGCCCTGTAGGAGAAAACGATGCTAGAAAAACTGCCCGATTACGAAAAGCAGCTTGCAGATATAGATGAAAAACTCAGCAATCCTGAAACCATGCAGGATATGAAACTCTTCAGGAGTCTCAATCAGGAGAGATCCCACCTTGCTCCCATTATTGATGAACTCAAGGAAATGTCGAGCTTGAAAGAGCAAATTACAGATGCAAAGCAATTGCTCAAGGAGGAGAAAGATCCTGAGATGCTCGAACTGACCGAGCAAGAGCTTGACGAATTGACAGAGCAGCTGGCAAAGAGTGAACAGAAAACGAAAATGCTCCTTATCCCCCCTGACCCAATGGAAGGAAAAGACATCATCATGGAGATTCGTGCAGGCACCGGTGGCGAGGAAGCTGCACTCTTTGCAGCAAACCTTTTCCGCATGTACTCCCACTATGCTGATGCCAAGGGATGGAAGATGGAAATTCTCTCTTCCAATGAAACAGGCATTGGTGGCTACAAGGAACTGGTGCTCTCCATTAGTGGGAAGGATGTCTATGGATCGCTCCGTTTTGAAAGCGGAGTACATAGGGTACAACGGGTTCCTGAAACCGAAAGTGGTGGAAGAATCCACACCAGTGCAGTAACTGTGGCAGTACTTCCCGAGGCAGAAGAAACTGATATCGAAATTCGTCAGGAAGACCTTAAAATTGATGTCATGCGCGCTGGAGGCCCAGGTGGACAGAGCGTCAACACCACAGACAGTGCCGTACGGCTTACCCACCTTCCCACAGGACTCGTGGTAATCTGTCAGGATGAAAAGAGCCAGATCAAGAACAAGGCAAAAGCACTTCGTGTTCTCCGATCCCGTCTTTTCGATTTGGAAGAAGACAAGAAAAACAAGGAACGGGCTGAAGCGAGAAAGAGCCAGGTTGGATCGGGGGACCGCAGTGAACGCATCCGTACCTACAATTATCCACAGAACAGGCTCACCGACCATCGGATCAACTTGACGTTGTATAAGCTCGAATTGATCATGGCTGGAGATCTTGATGAGGTGGTTGAGGCTCTGAAGATAGCCGCAGGTGAAGCTGCACTCAAGGAAGCGTAAGGAACGTGTTCATGACCATTGCCGACTGGAAGCAACAGACTGCCAGATTTCTGCAAGCGGGGCAGGTAGGTGACAGCGCGAATCTGGATGCACGTCTTCTCCTTGAGAAGGCAACCGGTCTTGACCAGGTTCACCAGATCATGGAGAGTGAGCGAATCCTGACATCTGAGGAGCTCGAAACCCTCGAGGAACTCAGAGGCCAGAGACTGGCTCACAAACCAATGGCATATATATTGGGGCACAAGGAGTTCTATGGCAGGACTTTTCTGGTCGATGAACATACACTCATTCCCCGTCCAGATACAGAGACCCTTATCAATGAAGTACTTCACTTCTCCCAGGGAAAGAGCAAGGAAGCATTACTTCCCATCATTGATGTATGTACCGGTAGTGGTGCGATCGGCATCACCCTCTCCCTTGAATTGAATGTGGATGTGGAGCTGTCTGATATCTCTGTGGGTGCCTTGAATATTGCCAAGCGAAATGCCTTTGCACTGACTGGGCATGAGCTTTTGCTTCATGAAGCAGATCTTCTCTCCACGATTTCACAAAAATATGGTATGATCGTGAGCAATCCTCCCTACCTCACCGCTACTTGGTGTGATGAGGTCTCAGCGGAGGTAGCATGGGAACCAAGGGGTGCGCTTGATGGGCAAGGCCAGGACGGACTCTCCTTGATCAGAAGGTTGCTGGAACAGAGCACCCTGCATCTCAAGGAAGGAGGAGCTCTGTTTATCGAATGTGATTACAGGCAGACAGATGAGGTTGCCAGCCTATTCAAGGAGCACCACTTCAATCATATTACCATTGCCAAGGATCTATCTGGTCATGAACGCGTAGTGTGGGGGGTACTTGCATGTACGAACAATTGATCGAACGTTTCATCCAGAAGGCGTATAAGTATCCCAAGGCTGACCAGGAGAAAATCCTGGCCGCGGCTACCTTTGCAGACAGTAAGCATGAAAACCAGAAAAGAGCCAGTGGTGAACCATATCTCATCCACCCCCTAGCAGTAGGCGAGATTCTCATCCAATTGAAGATGGATGCAGATACTATCTGCGCAGGACTTCTTCATGATACGCTCGAAGATACCAATACCACCTACGAAGAGCTCCTACAGACCTTTGGCCAGGGTGTTGCTGATATGGTCGAGGGAGAGACCAAGATAGCCAACCTCAAGACGATGAACAAAAGCGTCCAGGAGGCTGAAACCATTCGCAAGATGTTCTTTGCCATGAGCAAGGACATCCGCGTCATCATCATCAAACTTGCAGACAAACTGCACAACATGCGTACCATCCAGCACCTGAACCCACAACGGGCGAAGGAGATTGCCGGTGATACCCTCGATATTTTTGCTCCCCTTGCCGACCGCCTGGGTATCTCGTGGCTGAAGGATGAATTGGAAGACTTGAGTTTGAAGGTACTCAAACCTGATACCTTCAACTACATCCAGGATTACCTCTTAAGCAAGAAAAGTGAACAGAAGGCGTACCTGAACCGGGTGGAAAAGTCCATATACCGTGCCTGTGGTGATGCTGAGCTGAGTGATATCATTGTCACCAGCAGAGCCAAGCATACCTATTCGGTCTATATGAAAATGAAGAAACGCAAGAAGGAGATTGATGAGATCTTCGATATCCTTGGAGTGCGTATCCTCTGCAACACGATGACTGAATGCTACACCATCCTGGGGGTGGTACACCGTCTTTGGCCGCCTATTGAAGGACGGTTCAAGGACTACATTGCCATGCCGAAGGCGAACAACTACCAGAGCCTGCACACTACGGTCATGGCACTCGATGGCAAGTTGCTGGAAATACAGATCAGGACCAAGGAGATGCACTTTACCGCTGAGTATGGTGTTGCCGCCCACTGGAGCTACAAAGCAGACACAGGCAGCGATAGTGGTTCCTGGAACAAGATGGACAATGAACAGTTCTCCCGTATCATCAGCAAGCTCAAGATCTGGTCGAATGAGATCGAGAGCAGTGAGTCATACATGGAGGATATCAAGGGGGAATTGCTCAAGGATACCATCTATGTATTCACTCCACAGGGACACATCGTGGAACTCCCCACCAACTCCACCGCCCTGGACTTTGCCTATCAGATCCACACCGAGGTAGGGAATCATACCACCGGAGCCAAAGCTGATGGATCCATTATCCCGCTCAATGCCCCACTGAAGAATACTCAGGTCATCGAGATACTGACCAGTCCCAATGCACGGCCGCACCTGCAGTGGCTGCGGTATGCCCAGACAAGCAGTGCCCGCAAGAAAATCAAGGCATGGCTGAACAAGTATGATGAGAACATCCTCATAGACAAGGATATCATTGCAAAGCGGAAAGCCCCTGACCATCAGCAGAAAGAGGAACAGCCTCAACCACCGCAGCCTCCGATGGATGATGAGCATATCGTCAGGGAAGTCTTTGATGCAAAACGGGTCAAATTCCGTGTTGGCGAAGAGAAGAATATGATGATCCATATCGCCCAGTGCTGTAATCCAGTACGGGGGGATGATATTGTTGGATACATCAGTAGAGGACGGGGGATCATCGTCCATAAGCGCAGCTGTCCCAATCTCAAGAACATGGCAGAAATTGATGATCGGGCTATCGAGGTGGAATGGGAGACAGAGTTCCCGAAACTTACCAAACGCTTCAGTGTAACCAGCAAGCGAACCTATGACCTTTTCGGGGAGATCGAGGGAGCACTCCGTAAACACAAGGGTCACCTCATCGAAGGCAGGCTGCACGATGATGAGGAAGGCAAACTCAGAGGAACATTCACCATGGAAGTGGAGAGAGAGGATGACTTCAAGAAGATCATCAAGAATCTGAAGACCATTCCCAGTGTTATCACTATCGCAGAAATCAAATAGGCCCTACTCTTCAAGTACCCTGAGAATCTCAGGAAGCAATTGTTTCTTCCTGGAAAGGACTCCAGGGAGGAAGAACTTCCCTTCTCCTGTTTTCTCATAGGCAAGTTTCCGTTCAGTGATCGGCAAACTCGTCATAAGCAGAACGCTGTTTTCCCTCACAACATCAGTGATGAGGAACATTGCCCAGTCCAAGCCCTGTGCCATTTTCAGGAGTTCCAGTTCCGAGAGATACGTATCCTTGTACTCATCCACGTCGCTGAGCGTGGTGACTTCACATTGCCCGATCCCAAAGGCCACACCGAGTTCACGGTAGACCTTGAAATCGGCCTCAAGCATCTTGCGAGGATCCTCTTTTGCCAAAGAAGCACCACTACTGAACATCGTCTCCCCAAACTTCCGCATGTCCTCCACATCCCCAAGAATCAGAAGATCCTGTACTGCAGTATAATCCTCGAACGTGGTTGTGGGACTCTTGAGCATTATGGTGTCACTGACAATTCCCGAAAGCAGGACACGAGCCATCTGCTGGGTAATCTCAATATTATGACGGAGATACAATTTATAGATGATCGTGCAGGTGGAACCCAGAGGTTCACAGTAGATAAAAATCGGGTTTCGGGTCTTTGCAGCACCCAGACGATGGTGGTCGATGATCTCCAACACTTCAGACTCATCAATACCGCTCACCCCTTGCTCGGTTTCATTGTGGTCGACCATGATCACTTTTGTCTTGGGCCTGTCAAGGAAACAACGGCGGGTCACAAAACCCTTGTACTTGCCACCTCCAAAGACGGGAAGCCCTCGGTATTCACTATCGGCAAGGATGTCCCTTGCCACATCGAAGAGACAATCATCCTCTAGCTTGATGGGATCCTGCACCATGAGCTCCTTGACCGGAACACTGAGACGGAGCAGACGGAGTGTCTCTGCGGTATCAAGCGCGCTCAGATATACAGAACCCTGATAGGAATCCCAATCGACACTGCTGGTCACCTGATCCTCAATCCCTGTCAGGACAATGGCCGGAATCTGAAGTTCGATGGCTTTTCTGATATGATCTTCCCTGTCTCCAACCACCAGGATTGGAGGTCTTCCTTCCAAGGCTTCAAGATGCTTGCAGAAGACTATATAGCGCATTGCCCCAACCATGATCGGAGCATCAAAGGTTGCTCTCTCTCCACGCTTCAGGAAGGAGCCCTTGAGCACCTTGGGGAAATTATCCACAACAAAGTGATAGATGGGGCGTTCTCCGCTGTTCTCTTTCAGGACAAAGCTGCTGACCTCATCGACACTTAACAGACCACGGTATTGCTCGCCATCCATAACCGGTACAACTGATGATTTGTTTGAGGACCCGTAGATGGAAACCAGATTGTATACGGGGTCTCCCACCTGTACAACCGCGTTGGTATTTCGGGTAACACTCAGCACCTTGGTTCTCACATCCTTGATGAAAGGAGGAGGGGTTACCCCCAATCGGTCAAACTGTGCTTTTGTTGTATCATTAAGATTCCCACATCGCACTGCGTTGTACGTGTTGTTGGGATCGACTTTATTCTTCAGAAATGCATAGCTATAGGCAGCACAGATGCTGTCCATATCCGGATTACGATGTCCACACACAAATATTTCGGCCACGACATGCTCCTCTGTTGTCCGTCATTCTATCCGAGTTGTGCTCCTCTGACAACTGATAACAGCTAGTCAGAGTAGTGCAAATAGGGTACCATCGAAGGAACCAAGGAGATGTAATATGCCTAGTGTAGTGCTTGCAAATGACCATGGTGCAGTTGAACTGTCCAAGAGATTGATTGGATATCTGGAAAAGATGGGATATACGGTAAACCATCTGGGTGTAACTTCCAACGATTCGGTAGATTACCCTGATATCGCGAAAGAAGCTTGCCTGGAGTACAAGAAAGGCGAGTATGAATTCGGTATTGTCCTCTGTGGAACCGGGATTGGAATCTCCATCAGTGCAAATAAGGTTGAAGGTATCCGTTGTGCTCTCCCCCAGAACTGCTATGCAGCAGCAATGGCGAGACGACACAACAATGCAAACTTTATTGCATTTGGAGGAAGAATCGACTATCCGGAAGACCCCGTTGATATGCTTGATGCCTTCATGGAGGTCTCCTTTGAAGGAGAACGACACCAGAGACGAGTTGACAAGATGATGGCCCTGGAAGGGACCTGCTAGCGGTAGTCCTTATAGGTACCTACCACATAGAAATCATATTTGATCAAATCAAAAAGCAACCCAATCTGTCCATTCGATAGATTGTAGGCCAGGGTGAGAGAGAGCAGACGCTCTCTCTTCCCATTTACGGGGTTTCCTATCGTAACAGGGGTCAAGGAAAGCAACACATGGCTTATTCCCAAGGTTCCTTGCTCCTGGTAGGAACTTACCATAACCCCTGCTCCCACGAGCGTATTGATCCCGACCCCTGCCACTGCAGATGCGGTGGAACGTTGCCCCAGCAAAGTGCGTTGCATAAGCAGTGAAACCGATGAACTACTGAATGGGTCGGGAATGATCCGGGTATCTACCTGAACATCAAATTCCCATACATCCGTTAAACCGGTAGAAAGACCCCACGCGAGCTTCATCCGACTTGGATCCAGGTCTTTCTCATATAAGTGTGCATTGGTTCCCAAGGTGATTCCCAGGTCAAAATACCCAGCAAAGAGAGGAGAAACAACGATCAAGATGATGATACTGGTCAATAACAATTTCTTATGCATGATACCCTACTTGATAAAATACGTGTAACGGACAAGGTTGATCCCCCAACTGTCCACTACGCCTTTATCCATATTGAAGGCGATAAAGGGAGAAAGCACTTCATACCAGAAGTCCTTTTGGCTCAACTTCAACAAACTCGCTTCCACAGTGAAGGTAGAGGTCTCCCTTGTAGGATCAAACTGGTAGAAAACCCCAAGTGCAGGAGTATAGGCGACCACATTGTGAGCGATAAAATTGAAAGGATGATTCGTGGTCCTCAGAAGATCAACGTGCAAGCCTACCTGCAGGTATGGAATGACCCACTCCTTATCCTGATCGGTTCCTAAGGCTACCTTGCCTACCAATGATGGATTCCCGTACTCCAACAACCAAGGTCGGTAAGCCAGTGAGATTTCCATCCCACTGGACAATCGCTCAGGTCCATCTGAGATCTCTTCACCATAGTACCCAAAACCGTACCCGAATGATCGGGCCATTACAGGAGTTGATAAAAGAAGTATCAGCAGTATGAGTAGCATTGTTGGCTTCTTCATCATCAACCTCCAAAGAATGCGGTTATGAAGCGGGGCCAGTTCTTGAGGGTATGCCAACCCTCGGCCATCTCTTCGGTAATGGGAACAGTTCCCTCATACAGTTCTTCAAAATGAAGTTTCAACTGTTGGGCCAATTCCGGGCTGTCAATCACCAGGGAATTCTCATAAGCGAGATTCATCGAACGGTAATTGATATTCGTTGATCCAATCAAAACATAGCGCTCATCCACAATGAGCAACTTCTCATGCAACAACCGTTGGGTTTCCACACTCTCTTCCTCGATACGAAGATCAATCCCCATGTCAAGAAGATCCTTTGTCATGTACTCAATGCCCTTACGATTGGTAACCCTCCGGTCGAAGGGTATGATCATCTGTATCTCTACACCCCGCTCTTGTGCCATTCGAAAAGCCGTAATCATCTCTTCATCCATGAAGGGAAGAAACGGCAGCACTTGTACTGAGTGGTCGGCCTCACTGAGCAGTGAGCCGATGAGCTTGCTGATCTGGGCGCTCTTTGGTTCCTGGTTCACATACCAACCCTGGTAGGTCTCCTTTCCTTCAAGCGATGTTTCATCAACGGTAAAGTCCGCCCTATCTATCTCATCCCAGGTCTGTTCATTCCACCAAGGAACAAAATAGTCAAGAATAAGGCTGCTGAGTTCAGGAGAGGTGAATTCATACATACTATCCCGTTGCAGTTGCTCATCTTCAGCACCAATGGAGATATAGTTGAGGTTCATCCCCCCAAGTGCAATATGCTTCCCGTCCACGATGAGAAATTTCCTATGGTCACGATAGAGGAGATTCAGGCCACTGACCAACCGTGCCCCGCTGATGGAATTGAACTCCAGGAGGTGCACCCCGCTTTCACGGAGGAATTTGAGCGGTATCAAGTGAAAGCGTGTCTCTGTCATGTCAAAAGGACCGGTCCCGTCGACCACAAAGTATACGCGGACTCCACTCTCTGCTTTCCTTGCAAGTGCACTGTACAGCTCTTCCAGTTCCTCGGAACTGGAGGCAAGGAATGCGCTGGTGATAAGGTAATCCTCCGCACCCTCTACCAACTCAATAAGCCGGTCTCTCCATGCCCTGCCATCATAGTACACGTCAGGATAGGAAACCTGCACCGAAGGAATCTGAAACGAAGAGAGTTTTTCCTCAAAAGGAACGGAATCAGAGAGCACCTCTTCAGATATCATATGCTGGGTGCTTGAGCAACCTGTTGCGAGAAATATCAGACTGATGATTACAAATACAAAACGAACCTGACGCATCATGACCTCATCGTAGGAAATATGAAGGGATGTGGCAACAAATCCTCGAATCGGTATGCTACATGACTACCCTTTCTTCCTTCAGCATAGGCAACATCCACCAGGTGAACAGCAGTATCCTTTCGGCTGAACTCTGCAAGTACCTGAAGGCATTGGGCACAGGGGGGAGCAGGAGGAACATCCTCACTTACTACCACCAGAAGGGAGATCCCGATGGTTCCCTCATTTGTTATGGCATTGAGGATCGCATTACGTTCTGCACAGATGGTAGCACCATAACTGGAATTCTCCACGTTGCACCCACTATATACCCGGCCAGTGGCACTACTGACCACTGCCGCTCCAACCTTGTACTTTGAATAGGGGGTATAAGCATTTTTTCTGGCTTCATATGCTTGTTCGATCGCCAAATCCAAGAGCGCCTGCTCTCCCCTCAAGGGAGAAGATGCTTCCAGGATCTTGTTTGCCCCATACACCACACGATCGTCAGTTCCCTTACTTGCAGAGAGAATCATCTCCAGTTCTTCACTACTGTTGAAATCCTCAAATGCATCCAGGCTTGAAAGCACATAATCTGCTCCTGCATCAACAAGTTCAGATACTGAGAACGTGGTAGCTACTGCACAGACAGAACACCCGGCTTGCTTACCCGCAATAACACCATTCAAGGCATCCTCAATGACCAAACATTCTTGAGGAGGCAGCCCCATGGAAAGAGACGCCAACTGATAGATATCTGGATTCGGTTTGTTTCGCTTAATGCTTTCCCCGGTTACCATGCAATCAAAATCGGATTCTGTAAGCCCGATTGCACGAAGATTGATCTCTGCCTTTGTACGTGCAGCACTCGTGGCAAGGGCCAACTTCAGCCCTGCCTTGCGGGCATTGGAGATGAAACGATGAACCCCCTCAAGCGGTCCACGGTCCATGGCGTATGTTGCATAGAGAGAAAACAAGGTCTCTCTGGCTTCTTCAAAGTCTATCGAAACACCATATTTCTCAGCTACTCCACAGAGAAAACGCTTATCTCCTGCGCCAATGAATGGAGTGAAGTCCTCGCTTTGGACTGTTACCCCTATACGTTCAAAATAGGTCATTGCAGCGTGGAGGATGACAGGTTCGGAATCGATGAGAACCCCATCCATGTCAAACAGTATTCCTTCAATCATGGAAACTCCTTGCTGATAGTGTAGTGAAAATAGCCATTTGTGACAATAAGTGTACTAGCGAAAGACGGCATCCCTTGCAGGATGCCGCCACTATTATCAACCTCTCAAACTTAGTGCATGATCGTCTTACCCCGACCAACATCGTCCTGGAGCACAAACTCACCATGACCTGCACGTCCAAGATAGATATTGTCTCCCATGATCAGACGCCCACGAAGATACGTCATGATCGGCTTTCCAATTACCTGTACTCCCTCATACGGGGTATAACCACTGGCAGAATGGGTATTTTCCTTGCCAATCGTCCACGCCATATCAGGGTCGAAGATGACAAGATCTGCATCACTTCCTACGCGGATGGAACCTTTCTGGGGATAGATCCCAAATGCCTTCGCAGGGGCCGTACTGAGCAGGTTCACCACCTGTTGGATACCGATCCTCCCACTGTTTGCTGCAAAGGAGTACACAAGGCTCAGAAGTTCCTCAGTACCGGGGATCCCGGGAAGAATGGTTCTCACATCATCGCTGGAGAGTTTCTGTTCGCGGGTAAAGGAACAGTGATCAGTTGCAATGATCTGCACTTCCCCATTAAGCACTGCTTCCTGCAAAGCCTCGTTATCTTCCTTGCTCCTCAAAGGAGGTGTCATCACATACAGTGGGCCATCCTCCCCTTCAAGCTTTTCCTTATCCAGGAACAGGTAGTGGGGTGTTGTCTCAAGAATTACCCTGAGGCCCTTTGCCCGTAGCTCCCTCACCTTTTGCAGTCCAGCCTTGCTCGAAAGATGGACTACGTACAGTGGCATATCAAGCTCCAAAGCTATCTTTCCTACTGTCTCAATACCTCTCGCCTCTGCTTCACTTGGACGGAGCACTGCGTGCGAAGAAGGTGTATAAGGACCGGTATAGCTACTATTGACCTTCTGGATGGTTGCATCATCCTCACAGTGGACACTGACCAGGAGGTCGTGCTTCTTGCATAATGCAAAGATCTTGCGTAACTCTTCCTGATTGTCGACCAGATAGCCTACGTCCTTGTAGGTGGTGAACATCTTGATAACCTTCACCCCGGCCTTCTTCAGCTCCACCAGCTCATCTTCCAGGCTCTCTCGGTACGCGTACAGGCCTTGATGCAAAGAGAAATCTATAGCCATTTCCTTACCCATGGCGGTACTTCTCGCTTTGGTACAGGCGGCAAGATTTCCCTTCTTGTCATCATCGGCAAAATCAATCACCGTGGTGACCCCGCCAAAGGCTGCACAACGGCTGCCTTCCTCAAAGGAGTCAGCAGTCACCGTTCCCCTGCTTACCAAGTGATAGTGTGTATGGGCATCAATGATGCCAGGCAATATACACATATCCTCAGCCTGCACAATCTCTGTTCCCTCAGGCAAGGTATCTGGATCGATTTTTGCTGCGATATGCACAATCTTCGAATCCTCGATCAAGATGTCAGCATGCCTGGTCCATTCCGTATCAACGAGCAATCCGTCTTGTATTAATATTCTATTCATACCTTAAGGATACCTCAGGATTGGAAAGACTGCAAAGCAAAAAGCGTACGTCCTGCTTAGTAACGGAGATTTGGTTCCTTGATCGCCTTCACCTCATCCAAGCGGCCTACCACAGTAGAATAGGGTGCACCCTTCACATACTCGGGATCTTCCTTTGCCTGTGCAAGGATGGAACGGAATGCAAGGATGAAAGCTTCCAGCGTCTCGAGGCTCTCGCTCTCGGTCGGTTCGATCATGAGCGCTTCACTTACCAAGGAAGGAAAGTACATGGTCGGCGGATGGTATCCCTTGTCTATGAGCGCCTTGGCAACATCCTGGGCCTTGACCCCGTACTTCTGCCTGTACTCCTCCAAACTGATGACAAACTCATGCATGCATTGGGTACCATAGGGTATCTCACACACATCACTCAACCGCTTTGCAACATAGTTTGCATTCAGCACAGCATGGGCACTTGCAGAGCGCAAGCCCTCACTTCCCATTCTCAGGATATAGACATATGCCCTGAGCAGTACCAGGAAGTTCCCCCAGAACATACTGACTTTCCCAATGGAGTCTTCACTCTCCCAATCAAGGACATACCCACTATCGGTAAGCTGGATATCTGGCTTTGGGAGAAATGGTCTGAGTCTATCATTCACCATCACCGGCCCACTACCTGGACCTCCTCCCCCGTGTGGAGTGGCGAAGGTCTTATGCAGATTAAGATGCACTACATCAAATCCCATCTCACCCGGGGTAGCCATACCCAATATGGCATTCATATTTGCCCCGTCGTAGTACATCATTGCCCCATGAGCATGAACCATCTTGCTGATGATGAGAATATCCTGCTCAAAAATGCCCAGGGTATTGGGATTGGTCATCATGAGGGCAGCAACAGAATCATCAAGCTTTGCCTCAAGATCATCCAGATCCACTTGGCCTTTCTCATTGGCTCCAATGGATAGCACCTCAAATCCATTCACCATTGCACTGGCGGGATTGGTACCATGGGCGCTGGAGGGGATGAGTATCTTGGTACGGCCGGTCTCACCGCGCTTTTCAAAGTAGGCTTTGACCATTTTCAAGCCAGTATATTCACCATGAGCCCCAGCCAAAGGTTGCAGCGTCCCCCATTTCATCCCGGTAATGGAGGAAAGGTCCTCCAGAAGGTTGAACATGATGGAGAGACTGCCCTGCGTTGTCGAGACATCCTGCAAGGGGTGGATTTTGGTAAATGCATCCATTTTTGCAATATGCTCGCTGAGCTTGGGATTATATTTCATCGTACAGGAACCAAGTGGATACATTCCGTTGTCCACCCCGTGTGCCATCGTGGA
The DNA here is from genome assembly GCF_963677315.1 of uncultured Sphaerochaeta sp. Classification (NCBI taxonomy): domain Bacteria; kingdom Pseudomonadati; phylum Spirochaetota; class Spirochaetia; order Spirochaetales; family Sphaerochaetaceae; genus Sphaerochaeta; species uncultured Sphaerochaeta sp. Next base: position 417,243 of record NZ_OY781940.1, read on the forward strand.
GAGCCGGGTAAAATGCCTTACCACATCCAGTTCAGATACTTCAGGCAGACGGGCAGGTTGCTCTCGCTGGATGGATTCAGGAAGAGGTGGAAGCGCCTGGAAAAACCCTTTGGGTAGATCCAGTGGAGGATAACAGTACGCTTTTCTTCCTTGTCTTGATTGATCAATCAGTAGCGGCACTCTCATTTCATCACCCTCCTTGCAGCGGCCAGATAGAGCTCCAGCTCCTCACGGCTACGCTTTTCTGTTACTGCCACAAGGAGAACCAACTCATCCTTGACCTGTCGAGTCAACGTTGATAGTCTCACCCCTGCGAAAATTCCTTCATTGCGAAGCTCCTGCATGAACTTTCTCAAACGCTTGGGATCAGAAAAGACCAAGGGGAATTCACACCAGAAGGGCTTGTCCCATACCAGGGTCATCCCTGGAAGCTGGGCTAGATGGTATGCCAGGTAATGTGCCTTTGCATAGCTTTGATTTGCAGCTTCGACCATACCGTCCCATCCAAGACTGGAGAGATGGATGGTTGTCATGAGTGCAGCAAGCGCATGATTCGAACAGATATTGCTCGTCGCCCGCTCCCGCTTGATATGTTGCTCTCTTGCCTGGAACGTCAGGGTGAATCCTTTCCTTCCTTTTGCATCTTCACTCATACCAACCAAGCGACCGGGAAGTTTTCTCAAAAGCGTTTCCTTTACCGCCATATACCCACAACTCGGTCCACCATAGGCAAGAGGAAGCCCCAAGGACTGCGTGTCACCGATGGCAACATCAGCACCCCATCCGCCAGGAGATTTCTGCATGGCAAGAGACAGCGGATCGTTGGAGATAGCCAGAAGAGCTTTTTGCTCATGAAGTATTTCTGCCACACCCTCATACGATTCCAAAAGGCCATACCGATTAGGACTCTGGACAATCAAACCAGCACAGTCAGCATCCAAGAGAGCAGGAAGCAAAGAGAGGTCAACCACCCCATCCTTCTCTGCAACCATCTTCAGCGTTCTTCCCGTTCCCTTTGCCCAAGTCTGCAAGACCTGCAAGGTAAATGGATGGATGGTAGAGGAGACCAACACCACCGATGCATGCCTCTTTGCACTCACCATCAATGAAGCCGCCTCAGTTGCGGCATTTGCTCCATCATAGAGTGAGGCATTTGCCACATCCATTGAGGTAATCTCACAAACCATGCTCTGAAACTCATAGATTGCCTGGAGCAATCCCTGACTCATCTCTGCCTGGTATGGTGTGTATGCGGTCACGAATGAGGGCAAACTGGAAAGCGCCTCAACCGTGGAGGGAACAATATGGTCATAAAAACCACAGCCCAAGAACGGTATGCCACGTACATTGCGCTGCGCAATGGAATCAATCATTCGCTGCACCTCGTCTTCAGTCCTTCCCTGACTGATCGGGACTGAATCAGAGAGTAGGATATCCTCTGACAAACCAGAAAAAAGCTCCTCCATTGAAGAAAGGCCGATAGCTTCCAGCATGATCTTTCGGTCTTCATCAGTATGGGGAATATAGGGATAAATCATCTATGCCTCCAGCACATGGGCAAATAAAGGCCGCCAAAATCTGGCGGCTCATTGTTGTGTTCTCTCTATAGAGTCTCTAGATATGCTTGGTATGCCTCTGCATCCAACAATTCACCATAATCATCCTCTGAGAATGAGGTAAGAATATAGAGATGATGAGCATAACAATCCTCATTGATCAATTCAGGAGAACCATCAAGGTCCTCATTCGCCTCATGCACCACACCCTCAATTGGGTTGATGATGGCCGAAGCTGCCTTGACACTCTCGACGGTGGAGATCTCTTCTCCCTTGCGATATCGCTCACCATGGGGAGGAAGCTCAACAAAGACAATCTCACCCAGTTCATGTTGTGCATGGTCTGTAATACCTACATAGGCCAAGTCACCCTCGATACGAACCCATTCATGATCCTTGCTGTAGCGCAGATTCTCTACAATCTTACTCATTGCTTGCCTCCACCATCGTCAATGCTACCATCACCGCTCGTTATTGTCGAGTGGAAAATGTTTCTCCAAAAAGGGAAGATCCAACTCGGGATAGAGCTTGAACTTCTCCAGCAAGGCCAGAACACGCCCCTGGGCTTCTCTCTTTGCCCCTTCCTCGGTCACTGCTTTTGCCTTGCTTGGTTGACCGGCATTTGCACCCTTGGTAAGGATCAGTGGTTTGGTGTGGTTAAGCACCAATGCAATGATTGAAGCAATCTCTTTCATTTCTGACTCGCCCATCTTGAGAGTCGTTACAGCAGGGGTTCCAATACGTAAACCACTCGTGTACCAAGGACCGTTGGGGTCGAAGGGAAGAGCATTCCTGTTCAAGGTAACGCCACACTCCCTGAGGGCTGTCTCAGCTTGCCTTCCGTTCAGGTCAAAGGGCCTGACATCAAGAAGCATCAGGTGGTTGTCCGTACCCCCAGTTGCAACAGGAATACCTTCATCAAGGCATGCTTTTGCCAAGACCTCAGAGTTCTTCACAATGCTCTGTGCATAGGTCTGGAAGGAAGGGTCGAGTGCTTCCTTGAATGCAATGGCTTTTGCGGCCATGACATGAGGAAGGGGTCCACCGAGCACCAAAGGGCAACCCTTGTCGACACTCTCTGAGAACTCCTTCTTACAAAGCACCATTCCACCTCGTGGACCACGTAGAGTCTTATGGGTCGTGGTGGTTACCACATCAGCCCATAGTACAGGGTCATAGTTACCGGTGAAGACTTTTCCTGCAACCAAGCCGGCAAAGTGAGCCATATCCACCATGAATACTGCACCAACGCTATGGGCAATTTCACTCATCCGCTTGAAATCGATTTTTCGGGGATAGGCACTATATCCTGCCAACAGAATCAGCGGCTTGATCTCCTGTGCCATCTTCTCGATCGCATCATAGTCAAGCAGACCACTCTCCTCATCAACTGTATAGGTATAGGCATCAAACATCTGGGCTGAGATATTCTGGCGGTAGCCATGGGTCAGGTGTCCTCCAGAGTAATAATCAAGGCCCAACAGTCGTTGGTTACCCAGTTTCTCGCGAACTCCATCCCATTGCTCTCGAGTAAGATTGCTGGGATTGGGAATGCCAAGCTCCTCCAAAGCAGGGACCTGGATACGGGTATTGAGTATTGCCCAATATGCAACCAAGTTTGCATCGGCTCCACTATGAGGTTGGACATAGGCATGCTCTGCTCCAAAAAGCTTACAAGCATACTCGCTTGCTGCTGCTTCAATGGCATCAACATTGTCGCAACCAGCATAGAAGCGGTGGTAGGCAAACCCTTCACTGTACTTGTCGGTGAGCAGATTGCCCATTGCAAGTTGCGAAGCGATTGAGGAGAAATTCTCACTTGCAATCAGCTTCAAGTGGGTCCGCTGATCTTTCAGCTCATTGACGATGCGACCTGCAATACCCTGGTCGACCTGTGCAATCTGGTCAAGGGCTGCAGTATAGGCCACCATTGGGCCATTCATCTCTTTGGCTTCTGCCAAATACGCTTGCAATGCTGTTCCACTGGACATGTGTTATACCTCTTTGCGTGCTATGTTACTTCGTATCTTGCCCTTGTGGAGCGACTCTGTCAACGCACTAGGCAATTTTGGGTTGCATTTTCCCTTATCATACTTCAAAATGTGACGGTTGTCTTCTGCAATGAGCAACTCGATACAATTGAGAAAGAGAGAGATTATATGAGTGTAGGCGCTACAAAAACACGTGAAGCACTGGCAAGCAGACTGGGCTTCATTCTACTATCAGCAGGATGTGCCATAGGACTTGGGAATGTATGGCGTTTCCCCTATATTGCAGGCAGGTATGGAGGAGCAGCATTTGTGCTGATTTATGTCTTGTTCCTGTTCATTCTGGGCCTTCCTGTCATGGTTATGGAGCTTTCCATCGGAAGGGCGAGTCAAACCAATATTGGACGCACATTCGAAACATTGACCCCCAAGAAAAAACCTTGGCATGTCTATGGCAAGCTTGCCATCATCGGAAACTATGTGTTGATGATGTTCTATACCACCATAACCGGTTGGCTCCTCTCCTATTTTGTACATACCATCAAAGGTGACTTCACTGGATTGAATGCAGACCAAGTGGGTGGGTTCTTCTCCAGCATGCTGGGAAAACCAGGGAGCATGACGTTTTGGATGATCCTTGCAGTTATCCTGGGTCTCCTTCCTGTAGCCAAGGGACTACAGAGCGGGGTCGAAAAAATCACCAAGAAGATGATGATCGGCCTACTCCTGCTGATGTTGGTACTCGCATTCAACAGCATGCTCCTTGACGGGGCTGGAGAAGGGTTGAAGTTCTACTTGGTACCAGACTTTTCCAAGATGGTGGAAAGCGGCCTCTCAGAAACAATATATGCAGCAATGGGCCAGGCGTTCTTCACCTTAAGCCTCGGTATTGGTTCCATCTCAATTTTTGGCTCCTATATCGGGAAGGAACACCGTCTTACCGGCGAAGCTGTACGCATCATTGGACTGGATACCTTTGTAGCGCTCGCCAGCGGACTCATTATATTCCCAGCTGCATTTGCTTTTGGTGTTCAACCTGATGCAGGTCCATCCCTGATCTTCATCACACTCCCCAATATCTTCAACCAGATGGCCGGTGGAAGACTTTGGGGTTCCCTGTTTTTCCTCTTCATGAGCTTTGCAGCATTGAGTACTCTTATTGCGGTATTTGAGAATATCATCAGTTTCTGGATCGATGCCAAGGGTGTCGACCGAAAGAAAGCAACCCTGTTCAATGGCATTGCCATTGCACTGCTCTCCCTCCCTTGCATCCTCGGTTTCAATGTACTCTCTGGTTTCCAGCCTCTTGGACCAGGCACCGGAGTGTTGGACCTTGAGGACTTTATTGTCAGTTCTACCCTGCTTCCCCTTGGGTCCCTCTTCTTCACCATTTATTGTACATGGAAGTACGGTTGGGGTTGGGATAAATTTATAGCCGAGGCAGACAGTGGGTCTAATGGGCTGCAGTTCCCCAAGATGCTTCGTCCATACTTCCAGTATGTGTTGCCGGCAATCATTTTAGGAATCTTCCTGAAAGGATATTGGGATATTTTTATTGCATAGGGGCACTGTTGACACATTTTGACCTAGTGCATATAATTTTCTTGCTTTTAAGCAAATATTTGGAGGTTTTGTGGCCAAAGAAGAAGCAATCGAAGTGGAAGGCATCGTACGCGAAGCTCTTCCCAACACCATGTTCCGTGTGGAACTACAGAATGAACATGTCATTCTTGCCCATCTTTCGGGCAAGATGCGCAAACACTACATCAGAATCGTACCTGGTGATACCGTGCGTGTTGCACTTTCTCCCTATGATTTGACCAAAGGTCGTATCATTTACCGCGAGCGCTAACACCACATCAGGAGAAAAAGCCGGATTCCCTTGAGAACCCGGCTTTTTCGTGTGTCCAAGTGTATGGAATCATCGTTTCATGATGATCCAAATAGCACCACTTCCCCCATACTGGGCTTTTGGGGTGTATGCTTCACGTACCACTTTGCTAATCCGTATCTGGGAAAGTGCAGCTTCTTTCAACAGGGAATATCCCTTGTCATTATGCAATCCTTTTCCCGTGATGATTGCCACCTTGAGAAGTTGTTGCTCCTTCGCGGAGCGTAGAAAATCTGCAGTTGCCTGTTCAGCTTCCAACACCTTCATTCCATGAAGGTCCAACGTTGACTGAGGTTCCATGGCACGAAGAGCAGAGATGGTATGGGGGTCCGCTTTAGCTTCACGCTTTTCCTTCTGCGCCCGTTTGATCGCTGCTTCCTCATCACTCAATGTTGTCCATTGTTTGTAGGTATCTGCAAAGGACCAGCTCACCGAGCTATCACGTTCCTGGTCAAGCTCTTCCTTCTCATCAAGAGCTTCCTGCATGTCATGGGTAGGTTGTAAAGGGAGGTCTTCACGTTCTCTCCTTCTCTGATCAGAGACAAGCTTTCCTCGTTTCTTCTTGGGCTTTTCACTCCCCTCGAATTCCTCGAGGAGTGATGCAAAATCTTTTTTAGGCACATAGGTCTCACTTTTTTTGATGGAAACCGGTTCTTCCTTCTTGTTTTTGGCAGCTTGCTTCTCGCCTTCCCACTCAGCAAGAATCTCACCAAAGGACTTCTCCACTGCTACCTTGCTGTGGCTTTTCATCCGCTTGGTCACACCGCCCAGCTCACCTGTCTGTTCCCAAGTGGCAAGGATATCACCGAAGTTTGCCTTTGGATCATAACCAAGCACCAAGGGCTCTTTGCGTTGACTGGTGGGTTGTTTCTTTGGCGCAGGTTGCTTCTGTTTCACAGGCTGTTTCTTTACTTCCTTGATATGCTCAAACGGCTTGTAGGCATCAGAATCAACTACAAGACGGCTGTTTCCAGCCGTCTCGCTTGTATCAGAAATTTTCTTTTTTTTCTTCTTCGGCACTCAGACCTCCCTCACATCCAGCAGCTGTGATACATAGGGCTTTACAAGCTCCACCACCTTGCTGATGGATGCTCCTTGCACCTTGATGGTACAAATGGCATTGGTGGGATCGGTTCCCATGAAGGTACCAAAGGTAATGATGTCAATTCCTGCCTCGCTCAGCACCTGACTGATCTTTGCGATGGTTCCGGGCTTGTCTTCAACCACAAAGGTAAGGCGTACCCCGAAGTGGCGTGCACCAAAGAGCTCAAGCAGAATCTTGAACATATCACTCTTTGTCACAATTCCGATCAACTGCTGTCCTTCAAGTACAGGAAGGCTGCTCAGGTCCTGGTCGACCATCATACGTGCGGCTTCCTCAACCGTGGTATCCTTGGTTATGGAAACCACGTTCTTACTCATAAGCTTCTTGACCGTAAGCTTGCTCAACAGGTAAGCCATCTCATGGATAGAGAGACTTGTCGCAGGAGAAGGCGTGGCATACAAGATATCCTTTTCAGTTATGATACCAACCAGCCGTTTCTCCTTATCGAGCACAGGAAGTCGGTGAACCTTCTCCTGCTTCATCAGGGTAGAGGCCTCCGCGATGGACATATCGGGAGTAGCTGTAACAGGATTGCGCGTCATTCTTCGTTCGATAATCATATGGATCTCCTACCATCTAAGCACACTATAATTCATGCCATCGTGAATTTCCAGTAATTATTCGCCCAGATAGGCTGCCCGTACCTTTTCATTCTCCAAAAGTGCAGAGGATGCATCACTCAGTACAATCCTACCATTCTCCATGACATACCCTTCTGAGGAAGCCTTCAGTGCCATGCGGGCGTTTTGTTCCACCAGAAAGACCGTTACCTTGTCCTGCTGGTTGATCAAGGCAATCTTCTCGAAGATGTCTGCAATTACCAGTGGGGCGAGACCGAGTCCAGGTTCGTCCAGAAGAATCAGGCGTGGCCCGCTCATCAGAGCCCTGGCAATGGCCATCATCTGCTGTTCGCCTCCACTAAGGGATCGGGTCTTCTGTCTTCTTCTTGCTCCAAGAATGGGAAAGAAGTCATACATGGACTCCTTGCGTTCCGCGATCAGGGCATCATCACGTACAAGAAAGGCCCCCATATCGAGATTCTCTTCAACAGTCATATCAGCAAAGACACGTCTGCCTTCGGGAACCAAGCTGATTCCCTTCGCTGCAATCAAATCAGTGGTGAGTATCTTCGAGCGCTTGCCTTGTTTGGCTCCAGCACTCTTAGCCCTGCATATTTCCTCTCCATCAAAGGTGATGGAGCCGGAATCCAAAGGCTCCTGCCCTACGATGGACTTAAGCAAGGTACTCTTGCCACTTCCATTCGCTCCGATAAGGCAGACGATATCACCTTCATTGACATGCATACTGACCTGTTTCAGTGCCTTGATGTTCCCATAGGAAACAGAAATATCATCTATCGTGAGCAGCTCTTTCATTCTTCATCCTTACCGAGATAGGCCTCGATGACACTCGGGTTTTTCTTGATCTCATGCGGAGTCCCCTGGGCAAGTTTCTGCCCATAGTTGAGGACAGTGATGGTATCACAGATGTTCATCACCAGTTTCATGTCATGCTCGATCAGAACAACCGTAATTCCCAAGTCCCTGATCTTCCTGATGGTGGACATCAGATGGTCAGTCTCCTGGGGGTTCATGCCGGCTGCTGGTTCATCCAAGAAGAGCAGTTTTGGGTCGGTAGCAAGCGCACGAGCAATCTCAAGCTCACGTTGCTTGCCATAGGGAAGATTCTTTGCAAGTTCATTCTTGGAAGCGCCCATATCGAAAAATTCGAGCCAGTCCAATGCTTTTTCATAGATCTCTTCTTCCTCTTCCCTCAACTTTACATAGCTCTTGACAGCGTTGAGAAAACGTCCCTTGGTCTCACTTTTTCCGGTTTTGAAATGCCTGCCGATCATGACATTCTCAACAACAGTGAGTTCCTTGAAGAGGCGGATATTCTGGAAGGTGCGAGCAATACCCATCCTACAGATCTTATGAGCCGGATACCCAGTGATCTCCTTATTGTTGAACCAAACCTTTCCTGAGGAAGGAATATCAAGACCAGTCATATTGTTGAACAGGGTGGTCTTGCCAGCCCCATTGGGTCCGATGAGACCGGTGATCAGTCCACTTTCCACCTCAAAATCAACTTTATTGACGGCAACAACGCCTCCGTAAGCTCTGGTAAGAGCCTCTGTTTCCAACAGAATCATTGTTCACCTCCTGTGGTGGATGCAGCACGCTTACGATACCGGGTTGATTCTCTTCCAAGAATCCCCTGTGGTCTCCAGATCATCATAACAACCAGGATCAAACCAAACAGGATCTGCTTGAACTGGGGTGGAATGACGCTGGACAGTCCGGTGAGCTGAGGAAAATAGCTAATGAACTGGATGATGAAAGCACCCAGGATCGAGGCCTTGAAGTTACCCATACCACCAAGAACAACCATACAAAGCACCATGACTGAGACCATGAAGGTATAAGTTCCGGGGGTGACTGAGAGAGTAAACGCTGCCTGCAAGGAACCTGCAATACCTGCTACCGAAGCGCCAAGAATAAATGCATAGACCTTGTACTTCGTAATGTTGATACCCATGGATTGGGCGGCAATCTCATCCTCCCTGACTGCAGCCAGAGCACGACCCATTCTCGAGCGAGCCAAACGCTGGAAGAGAATGTAGGCAATAATGACGAATACAATCACCATCACCAGGAAGGCATATTTTTTATACGGATTGATGGTGAATCCCAAGATCGCAGGCATGGGGATTCTCTGGATACCCATCGGACCGTTGGTCAGTGAGTCCCAGTTGTTCAATACGTTGCGTACAATTTCACCAAATCCCAGGGTAGCGATAGCCAGATAGTCACCCTTGAGCCTGAGAGTCGGTAGTCCGATCAACAAACCAAAGAGGGCACTTACCACGAATGCTATAGGAAGCGTGGCCCAGAATGACCAGCCAAATTGTGTGGTAAGGATTGCCGTTGCATAGGAGCCTATGGCAAAGAACCCAGCCTGGGTAAGACTGAGCATACCACCGTAACCGGTGATGACGTTCTGTCCGATCGACATAAGGGCATAGATGCCTGAGTAAATCAATATCAGTAGAAAAAAGTTAAGCATATTACACCTTCTCCTTTTCGACCTTGCCGAACAGTCCTTCCGGCTTGATCAAGAGAATGAGAATCAATACACCAAAGGCAATGGTATCCTTCAGACCGGTTGGAATACCAAAGACGGCAACACCAAATGTTTCCAATACACCGAGCAAGATTCCTCCGAACATGGCTCCGCTGATATTCCCGATTCCGCCAACAACAGCGGCAACAAAAGCTTTAAGCCCTGTCATGGTACCCATCGTAGCGTAGACCTTGAAGTCCAGAGCTATCAAGATACCACCGACTGCGGCCAATGCGCTCCCGATTGCGAACGTCATACTGATAACCTTGTTAACATTGATTCCCATCAACATAGCTGTTCCCTGATCCAAGCTGGTTGCGCGCATGGCCTTCCCCATCCTGGTCTTATCAACAAAGAGCTTGAGAATGATCATCATAATCAAGGAGACACTCAAGATGAGAATCTGGTGAGGTGTGATAACAACCTCCCCGATATGAACCGGCGTATTGTCAAAAGGATAGTTGAATTTTCTGGAGTGTGTGCCAAAGGCCCATGCAGCACTGTTGGAGAGAATAAATGAAACACCAATAGCACTGAGAAGCGGGGCAAGTCTGGTTGCTCCCCTTAGCGGTTTATACGCAATACGCTCAATGGACATACCAAGTACGGCACTGAACCCCATACTGATAAGCATAGCTAGGAAGAAGGCTATCAGTGTCCAAGTTCCAAGCGGGGCATCCCCTCTCAGTCCATCAAACACAAACAGACCAATATAAGCCCCAGCCATTAATATGTCACCATGGGCGAAGTTGATAAATTTCAGAATGCCGTACACCATGGTGTACCCCAGGGCTATCAGGGCATAGATGCCCCCCAAGGTCAGGCCATTCATCAAATGTTGAAAGAATTCGGCAATTCCCACGATGCTCTCTCCTTCATACGAAAACTAGTAGGTACGATAACATGAAAAGACCGGTGTAAACAACACCGGTCCTCCCATTTCCCGAGTAGACCGGGAAGTAACAGAGACCTTAGTCCACCTGGGTAAGGACTCCATCAACGACGGTATAGGAACCGAGGTATTCAGGAGTAGTCCCGTTGACCTTGTAGAGTCCCTGGTATGCAACCAAGTCACCATTCTCTGCAAAGTTGATGGTACCGGAAACACCAGCATAGTCCTTGGTAGCTGCAACCGCATCACGGATGGCAGCACGGTCAAACTTACCAGTCTCCTTGTACACTTTGTCCATTGCCTTGAGCAGGATGTTTGCACCATCGTAAGCGTTGGTTGCAAAACTATCAGGACCAACACCAAACTTGGCTTCATACTGTGCAACGAAATTACTGTAGGCAGGACTTTCCTTGACCTTTGCAGGACCAACATAGATTACGCCATCGGTGAACTCACCAGCAAGGTCGTAGATCTCAGGGTTGGAGAATCCATCACAGGAAAGGAATGGGATATCCATACCGAGCTGGGTGGCCTGCTCAAGAGTTTGAGCCATCTCAGCGGTGTAGTTGGGGATGTAGATTGCTTCAGGATTAGCACTGCGAATCTTGGTTAGCTGGGTCTTGAAGTCCTTGTCGCCGACCTGGAAGGATTCAGCAATGGTTACCTTTCCACCAGCAGCCTCGAATGCAGCAGTCATGCCTTCGTACAAACCCTGGCTGTAGTCATTCTTTGCATACAGGACAGCAATATTGCGGTAGCCAAGCTCACCATAGAAATAGTTACCGGCAACCTCACCCTGCAAACCGTCGGATACAACGGTGCGGAATACATAGTCACCAATGCTGGTGATATCAGCGTGTGTTGCAGAGGGGCTGATCATAACGATGCCTTCACTCTGTACACGTTCACCAACTGCAAAACTTACACCGGTGAATACAGGACCAACAAGTCCAGCGATATTATCAACAGAGGAGAGTTTCTCAATTGCAGAAAGGCCCTTCTCAACGTTGCCTTCAGAATCTTCAGTAACGAGCACTACAGGCAACTTGCCACCAAATCCACCCTTTGCATTGAACTGTTCAACTGCAAGCATGGTAGAGTTGTTGCTAAGCACGCCATAGTTGGCATAGTCACCACTCATTGGCCCCATGAAACCGATTTTTGGGCTGGATACTTCTCCACCACCCTGAGCAAACAAGGGGGAAGCCAGCAAAGCCACCAGGATAAAACAGACAAACAGGCTTTTCTTCATATTAGTACCTCCATATACTGATCGAACAAGCTGAAACATTTTCGTTTCGAAACATTGGTTAAGTTTATACATTAACTAGTATATTTATGCAACATTCAACCACGACAATTTGTAAATTTTCCTCTCATTACCGAAAATCTCTTCTGAAAGTGAAATATTATTGCAAGCCACAGAGTTTTCAGTAGGGATTTCCCTAATGACGATTTATACTGGAGAAAGCAGTAAGACTTAAGGAGGTTCATATGGCTGAGAAAGTGGGTATGATTGCTGAGTTCAAGAAATTCATCACCAGAGGAAATGTAATTGATATGGCCGTCGGTATTATTATTGGCACTGCATTCAAGGAAATCATCAACTCCCTGGTAAAAGAGATTATCATGCCCTTGATCGGGCTCTTCCTGGGTGGGGTAAGTTTCGTTGACCTGAAAATAGTCATTGCTGAGGCCACGGAACAGACCACTGAGGTTGCCATCATGTACGGAAACTTCATCCAGAGGATCATCGACTTCCTCATCATCGCGTTTGTAGTATTTATGATGGTCAGGACAATCAACAGAATCCGTGAGCGAATTGAGGCAAGGAAAAAAGCTGAAGCTGCAGCAGAAGCAGAGGCAGCACCTCCTGCCCCAACCCCTGTTGATATCGTTTTGCTTACTGAAATCAGAGACCTGTTGAAGAAGTAATAAATTTCACTCGCCCCTTGCATCCTCTACCGGATTTGGGGTAGTATCGCTGTGTGTTGCCCTCGTAGCTCAGCTGGATAGAGCACTTCCCTCCTAAGGAAGGGGTCGTGCGTTCGAATCGCGCCGGGGGCAAGAAAGGCTGTTGGGAATCCCAACAGCCTTTTCTCATCTTTATAGAACTAGTACGAGAATCGATAGTATTAACAACAGAGCCAGTAATACAATCAGGGAAATGCGGAGAACCTTGCTCCGCTTCATTCGTAGTCGGTTTTCCACGGTATCGCGGGAGCGTTCATATCCAAGCCGTGCTTCTTCCGCTTCCAGTCTCTTCTGCCGTTCTTCCTCGGCCTTCAGCTCAGCTTCCCGTTGTTGTTTGTTTACTGCATCCTGTTTTGCTTCCTGTTCCTTGAGGTCCAGGTAACAACGTCCACAGAGGACCATCCCCTCGCAATCATGCATGTCATCGTAGTAGCTTTCATTACATTCAGGACAGATGTAGCAGCGTTTGAGTTTGCCTTCCTCAATAAGTTTGCAAACTACCATGCGATGGGTGGCATCCGCCTCCTTGTTCTTTCTTGAGAGGATGCGACGATACCAGGGAAGTTTCTCTTGTTCAGCTTCCTTCTCCTCCAATTCCGTGGAGAGGCGGACAATTCGCTCACTCAGACCGCGGTCCTGGGTAATAAGCAGAAGGTTTCGTTTGCTGCCAATCTGAGTAAACAACTGTACCAGATGGTCATCGGCAATACCTTGGCTACCGGTATCTCCGATACGAACCAAGCCTCGTTTTGCAAGGAACCGAATCAGATCAGGACGAATGGTGGAGCGTATTCTCACCTCCTTGTCCTTCTCTGGATTGTCCTTAAGTCCATGCAATTCCTCAAGGGTCTTCTCAAGGATGATCAGTTTTTTCTTGCGCCGTTTAAGAATGCTTTCAGCATTTGTAACGAAATGCAAGAACCAGTCCTTCTGGATAATGGGAGCGGTATCAACATAAATCTCGTCAAATGAGCGCAACTGCTCATCGAGCTCTGCTATGTATGTCTCATCAGGATTGAGAAATCGGCTCCTGTCGCCAATCTTGCTGGCTATCACCTCTCTGTACAGGTCCAGTTCCCCTGCAGGGTTCTGTGCCTCCAGGTTGATGCCGACACTCCTGAGAATACTCGACACCTTCTCCTTGTTCAGTTTGAATTCAGAGGAGAGGATATCCACCGTATTTTCACTGGTGATGGTCTCCACATTTTGCTTTTTAGGAGGAGTCCTCCGTAAAAAATTTGCCATTGTTTCCTGTCATTAGTCCTTCGCACGTTTAGCGCGGATAATCGCTACAGCCTCATCCATCGTCAAAGCACCGGCCTTCTCTTCATCCTTCTTGTACTCATTGGGTAGGGCAATATTTTGTTTGCCGAAGCGAAGGTAGAAGCCGTAGCGTCCAGTAGCAAGTGCCACTGGCTCTTGTTCGAATTGGCCAAGTTCCTTGATCACGGATGCCTTGGCACTCCCTCTTCCTGCTTTTCCCCCACTACCCTTCTCTGGTTCCTTGCTGAGTAATTCAAGGGCCTCTTCAAGGGTTATGGAAAAGAGCTGTTGGTCTTTATCCAACCGATTGAGTTTTCTTGTCTTCTTATCGCAGGAGATGTAAGGACCATATTTTCCTTTCTGGGCAAGCACCTCATTTCCCTTCTCATCTTTACCCAGTACGCGGGGAAGTGCAAGGTATCTGCTTGCTATCTCCAGATCTTCACTCCTGTCTGCATCATGAACCCACTTGGGAATGGATGCTCGTACCGCACTCTTACCATCGCCTTCCTGCCAGTATGGTCCAAATCTTCCGTTCATCAACTTCACCGGCTCACCCTGTACCGGACCTTTTCCGAGTTCAACCGGTACATGCACCTTCTTACCCTCAGCAATAAGGGTTTTCACATCCTCATCAGTGGTAGTACCGGGCAACCAAGTGTTGGGAAGTGAGATAAATTGTCCGTCCTTATCCACTACGTAGGGACCATAGGGGCCGATCATAACCGGATTATCATCGCTGATCTGAGAGAGACGGAGTGTTTTCGAGACTACCTTGTTGTCCAAGGCGAGCTGGAGCTTGTTCTGGTTCTCCAACCCCGTATCTCCAAGGTAAAACGCATTCAGGAACTTGTTCTTATCCAGTTCCCCAGCAGCAATCTTGTCAAGATTGTCCTCCATCTTCGAGGTAAAATCATAGTCGATAAACTGGGGAAAATTGGTTTCCAGGAACTGACACACAGCAAATCCCATGAACGTGGGTACCAGTGCATTTCCCTCTTTCATGACATACTTCCTATCCATCAGTGTCTTGATGATGGAGGCATACGTGGACGGCCTTCCAATACCCCGCTTCTCCAGCTCCTGTACCAGGGATGCTTCAGTATAACGAGCTGGACTCTTGGTCTGGTGTGCGATCTCTTCAAGTTGCTGCAAGGAACACACCTCTCCAGCCTTCATTGCAGGCAGGAGGGTCTCCTTATCGTCCAGTGCTGCATCAGGATCATCAGACCCTTCAACATAGGCCCGGATGAAACCGGGAAATACAATCTGCGTTCCTGAGGCTACAAACGTTCCATTCCCTGCCTTGATGGTTACCGTGGTGGTAGCCTTCTTTGCATCAGCCATCTGACTTGCAAGGGTTCGCTTCCAGATAAGCTCATAGAGGGCCAGATCCTTCCCACTGAGCGAGGTTTCACTGGGAACTGCGAACCGCTCCCCTGCTGGCCTGATCGCCTCATGGGCTTCCTGGGCTCCAGCGCTCTTTGCAGCAAAATACCTCGGGGACGGTGAGAGATACTCTTTCCCGTAGAGGTGATCCACCAAGGAGCGTGCTGCATTCGTCCCTTCCTGGCTCAGGGAAGGACTATCGGTACGCATATACGTTATATATCCATTCTCATACAGCCGCTGCGCAATGCGCATTGTCTCAGAAGCACTGATATGCAGCTTCTTGATCGCATCCTGCTGCAAGGTGCTGGTCGTGAAAGGGATGGAGGGACGAGTCACAAACGGCTTCTTCTGGACATCTTCAACAACGAAGGCAGCGGAAGAAAGTTCCTTTACAATAGCCTTTGCTTGCTCCTCAGCGAGCAACAAGGTGTTTTGCTTTCCCTTGTATTCACCGGTTGTTGAATCAAAGTCCTTACTACTTGCGATTGCCTGGCCAGCATATGCTGTCAATTTTGCCTCGAAAACCTGTTTGGAAACACTCTGCAGCTTTGCCTTCGCATCAAAGTAGGTACTCTGGGAAAAGGCGATCCTGAGTCGTTCCCTGTCAACGGTCAGGCGTAACCCTACCGACTGTACCCTTCCAGCTGAAAGCCGCTTGTTGGAAAGTTTTTTCCACAGCGTTGGGCTAAGGGTATACCCGTAGAGACGGTCAACAACACGTCTGCTCTCCTGTGCCTGGACCAGGTTTTCATCCAAGTCCCTGCCATGATCGAGTGCATCGGTGATTGCTTTCTTTGTTATCTCGTGGAATACCATCCTCTGATGAGGCACTTTTGGCTTGAGCACTTCCAATAAATGCCAAGAGATGCTTTCCCCCTCTCGGTCCTCATCAGTTGCCAATAAAAGTTTATCAACGGACTTCAAGGAGCTCTTGATCTCCTTGATCAAAGCATTCTTACCTGCTACCACCTGATACTCACAGGCGAAACCTTTCTCGACATCAATTGCCATCTTGTCCTCGGGAAGGTCACGTATATGCCCTTTACTGGCAACGACTTTGCAGTTCGAGGGAAGAAATTTCGAGATGGTTCTGGCCTTGGTTGGCGACTCGACGATTATCAGTGTGTTGGCATTATCCATGCAATATACTCCTAAAGACCGGTGGTCTTAAGTTAACACATATACTGCCGGCTTCAGCTTTTGTCAACGCTTAGTGAAAAAACTTACTATTCCAAGAGCGTGCTTTTGAAGACTCCAGCATCCCCAGGATTAGGGTTTTTGAACAGTCCCCAGGAAGCAATTCCTGATCCTTCTGTCTCAAAATGGAGTTGCTGTTTCCCATTGCCTGCCAAGAGAAACCGGTACTGCGAAATGGTGGAGAACCTCATCATACCCACCTTGGTCTCCACCTCAACCAGGATGTGGTTATCGGTGTACTCTACACGCTTCACACTCCAGCTTTTTGGATTGAAATTTGTGGTGTTAAAGATTTCTGCATTCAATCGGTAGGCTATCTGATATGAATGATCACCATCATAGGGAATCTGGTCTCCAATACGATCAGGGGGAACCAATGGATAGAGCTGGCAAGGTTTCTCAAAAAGACCATGGATGACATAGGAGCCTTCTTCAAAGCTGACAAGGTAGTCCAACTGCCTGCATTTGCCTTTATTATCTTCTTTTGTCAGATTCACCCATCTATAGCGGCCTTCCCACCCGGGTGTTTCTACCCACAGCCGCTCCACAGCAATCTCTCCCACCCCCTTTTTCCTTGCAGCAATCAGTATTTCATACGGAGTATGGCTGGTAAGCGGGCGCTCATTGGAACCCAAGACGGCCTTATTCCCTTGTGTGTGTACCATTGGCTCCTTATTGAGGTAGAGGTCATAATACTCAGCACCTTCCACTTCCTGCCAACTTAGATGTATTTGGTTGGGGTGGAGTGCATCAACCTGAACATCCAAGCCTGCTGCAAATACACATGGTAGGAACGTAGATATAAGGAATATCACGTACAGCCGTTTCATATCTACACTATACATCTACTACACCAGCTTGCAAGAGGAGATGGCAATCGCTACTATCATCACATGAATATCTCTTTGGTTTCCTGTTGTCTTGAAGAAGGCAACCTCAGTTATCCTCTCGGTGCACTCTGCATCCAAAGCGCGCTCGAAGCAGCAGATATGAGAGCAGAACACCTGCCCTTTACCTTGGCAGATGACCCCTCACAGGCGGCTCTCGATGTTGCAAGAATGCAGCCACAGGTTGTTGGTCTTTCTGTCTATCTCTGGAACAGAACCTGGATGGACCGCTTCACCGAGGTATTACGAGCACAGAGCTCTGACCTGGTTATTTTTGCAGGAGGCCCCGAGGCTACCGCCAATCCTTTAAGCTTTGACCTATCCATGCTCGACTTTCTCATACTTGGAGAGGGAGAAGAAGCGGTTGTGCAGGCAATTTCAGCCATCAAGGAAGGAAAGAAAATTGCAGGGAAGGGAATCGTTACCAATCTCAACAAGCTCTCCTGGGCGCCATCTCCCGATCTTTCCGTGCTCCCTTCCCCACTCCTCAACCATCATGCAGATCGTTTCCTGAAAGCGGGGTCAAGCGTTCTGTGGGAGATGACACGAGGTTGCCCGTTTCACTGTTCTTTCTGTTTTGAATCCAGGGGACAACGCTCTGTCCGGCATTTTCCACTAGCGCAACTTGAAGCAGAACTTGATCTGCTTATCGCCAAGCAGGTTGGCGAGGTGTATATCCTCGATCCAACCTTCAATATGGACAAAGAGCGTACCCTCACGATTCTGTCCATGCTTGCAGAAAAGCAGAGTGACATCCATTTCGTATTCGAGATCAGGGCAGAACTTTTGGACAATGAACTTGCAGATGCCTTTGCAAGAATCAACTGTGCCTTGCAGATAGGTCTGCAAAGCAGTGACCAAGCAGTACTGAAAACCGCCAACAGGAGATTTGATAGCAAGCTCTTCGCAAAGAAAATATCGTTTCTCAACGCACGAGGAATCCCCTTCGGCCTCGACCTCATCATTGGACTTCCCAATGACAATCTCAGGTCATTCATCAAGAGTGTTGATTATGCCGTCTCCTTGAAGCCGAGCAACCTTGATGTATTTCCCCTCTCCCTGCTTCCAGGTACCCTGGTAGCAGAGCAAGCAAAGGAGTTTTCAATCACTCACTTGCAGGAAGCTCCTTATACCATTATTGAGTCTCCCTCGTTCCCTCAGAAAGACATGCAGAAAGCCCTGATACTAAAGGAATCACTTGATTTGTTTTTTACCAAGGGACAGGCAGGTATGTGGTTGCAGAAACTCAGCGAGGTGGTCTCATTGAGCCCCTCCTCGATCCTCTTCTCTTTCTCCTCATTCCTGGAAGCGTATCTGAAGAGAAGTGGGGAGCAAGCAGATGATATAGATATCTACTTGCTGCAAGAAACGTTTGTCCGCAGCTTCCTCAGAAAGCTTGGCCTTGTTCAGTATGAGGCTGTCATGCTCTCATTCATTGAGCTGCATCAAGGGATTGCCTTTTTCCATGAGTGCGGAGAGAGTCCAGTCCTGCAGCTCTCCTACTCGCTGGATGCTCTCTCTGAATTTGAACATCTCACAGCTGATGCATTCCTGAAGCGATACCCTGAAGAGGAAGAAGAAGTTCTTGGAATCACCAGCGATCTGGATGGAAGACTGCTTTTTGTACCCCTGCAATAGAACTTACGCTTGAGAAGCGTACAGAAATCCCGTACAGTGAATCAAAAGGAATGAATAACCGGTGAAGATCAGAAAACAAACAACCAGGCTATTGATGGCAGTGATTGCCGCTCTGGCACTGATGAGTAGTTGTACTATAACTGAAAACATATCCTTCAAGCAGACAGGATACCACGCCTCGGCCTATGCCTTTTCTGTTGAGGATTTTTTCATTGCAGTCCTGGAAGATTTCAGTGAATTTTCTACGGAAAATGAGGACATCTCCTTGATGGACAAGGCAATTGGGGATTTTGAAAGAGCTTTGCGCTATAGCCCCACCACCAAAAACGTTGGATTGAAAAAGCTTGATGAGCACTCCTATGAGGGAGTATTTGAATTCAGCGACTTACAGCGTTTGGTAACTGACCTGGGAGCAGGAGAGAATCAGAGCCTCTTGGACATCAATGGGAATTCCATGACCTTCTTCCTATCCATGGACAACTACGAGCAACTGGTTCCCGTCATCCCTTTCCTGGCTGACGAAAACTTTGAGGCCTTCGGGCCAGTGTACAACCAGGGACTTAATGAAGCCGACTATCTTGAGATGATCAGTTTCATGCTTGGAGAGGAAGGGCCTCCTGCAATTGAACGATCTGTGATTACCCTCAGGGTGAATACCCCGAAGGAGATCACATCGTTCAGCAATGGGAGAAAGGTGTCAGCAAGCGTCTATGAATTCAGCTTCCCACTCATCGACTTCCTCTTGCTTGCTGAGCCCATTACATTCACAGTTCGTTGGTAACCCCTAGACATTGAACTTGAAGTGCATGATGTCCCCATCCTGCACCAAGTACTCTTTGCCTTCCATCCTCAGCTTCCCTGCCACCTTGACCTTCTGTTCACTTCCATAGGTGAAAAGGTCTTCACAGTTATATACCTCGGCCTTGATAAATCCCCGTTCAAAATCTGAGTGAATGACTCCAGCAGTCTGTGGAGCCTTGTATCCTGCACGGAAGGTCCACGCCCTATCTTCATCAGAACCTGCGGTGAAGAAGGTACGTAGGCCAAGAATGTGGTAGGCACTACGGATCAGCTGGTTGAGACCGGATTCCTGAAGCCCTACAGCTTCGAGAAATTCCTGCTTCTCCTCCTCTGTTTCCAATACAGCAATCTCTGACTCAATCTTTCCACAGATAACCACTACCTCTGAACCTTCTCCCTCAGCGACAGCTCTTACCTGCTTCACAAAGGCATTTTCTTCAACAATGCCTTCCTCATCTACGTTGCAGACATAGATGACCGGTTTGAGAGTGATCAAGTGAAGGTCAGAGACCAGTGCAAGTTCATCCTCGTCAAGTTGCAGGCTGCGTGCACTTTTTCCCTGCTCAAGGCAATCTTTGAGCTTTGCAAGCACTGGAAGGGATTTCTCCATATCTTTCTGTGCTTCTTTGCTCAGCCGATTCAGCTTCGATTGTTTTGCCCATCGGTTTGTCACCGTATCGAGGTCAGCGAGAGCCAACTCAATATTGATGGTCTCGATATCCCCCAATGGATCGATCTTATTGTTAACATGAACGATATCGCTGTTTTCAAAGCAGCGAACCACGTGCGCGATTACCCCTACTTCCCTGATAGAAGCGAGAAACCGGTTACCCAGACCCTCGCCCTTGCTTGCACCTGCTACCAACCCTGCGATATCAACAAATTCGAACGTTGCAGGAATAACCCGCTCAGGCGGAATCAGGGTGGCAATCTTGTCCAGCCGCTTATCAGGAACGGAAACGATTCCCACATTGGGATCGATTGTACAGAACGGATAATTCGCTACTTCGGCAGGAGCTGCCGTAAGTGCTGAGAATATAGTAGATTTTCCTACGTTGGGGAGCCCAACTATGCCGCAATTAACACCCATGATTTACCTCATTATCGGCTCAATGTGAGCCAGCTAACGAAGTGTATCACATATTGACTTGCTCGTTAACCAGCCCTATAGTCAACACCAATGGGTAGTACACATACAGAAGACACTGAAAAGAATATTTCCGGCCACGACATACAAGATGAACGACAGAGAGCACTGCTCTTGGTCCTTGTAAACAGTGAAGACACACCACAAACCACGCAAAACCGTGCACAAGAACTGGAGGCCTTGGTAGACACCATGGGTCCAATTACCATTCATACTGAGCATATCCCGCTCAGGAAGGTGCACAGTGCAACCATGATCGGAAGCGGTAAAGTGGAACAGATCAAGGCCCTGATAGAAGAAAAAGAGCCTGACCTGATCGTGTTTGACTGCCCAATCAGTCCTCGTGTGCAGCGCAACCTAGAGAGCATTCTCTCCATCTGTGTGATAGACCGTGATGAAGTCATCCTTCAGATATTTGCAGACAGAGCTGCAACCAAGGAAGCTGTACTGCAGGTTGAACTCGCACGACTCGAATATTCGCTGCCCAGACTAACCAGAAGATGGACCAGTCTTGGAAGACAACATGGTGGAGTGAAGGGAACCCGCGGAGAGGGTGAAAAACAGCTTGAGCTCGATAGACGGCAGATTCAGGAGAAAATTGTCAGCCTGAAAGCTCAGTTGGAAAAGGTAGTGCAACAGCGCAATACCCAACGCAGCCAGAGAATGAATACCAACATTCCTACCGGCGCCATTGTTGGATACACCAACAGCGGCAAGTCCAGCCTGCTCAATGCCCTAACCAGTGCAGGGGTCCTTGCAGAGAACAAGCTCTTTGCGACCCTGGATCCCACCACCAGAAAGGTCAAACTTCCAGGAGGAGAAGATATCCTGCTCTCCGATACTGTCGGATTTGTCAGCGACCTACCCCACCATCTTGTCCAGGCATTCAAGAGCACGCTTGAGGAGGCCCGTTTCGCAGATTTTCTCATCATTGTCTGCGATGCTGCCCATCCCAATATGCTCGCAAGCTATACGACCACCGTTGAAGTACTTGAGGATCTTGGCTGCACTGACAAACCAGCCATTGTATTGGCAAACAAGATGGATATGGTAAGTGACTCTTTTGCTGTCAGCAGGCTCAAGTCACTCTATCCCGTGGTAATCGAGACTTCCATCAAAGAAGGAACCGGTCTCGAATCCCTGCTTGAGCAGATTACCAAGACCCTTGGCGATCTCTATCCCACGGCAACCTATTTCCTCCCCAACTCCCGTCATGACCTGGTTGCACATATCCACCGTCATGGACAGGTTGAGTTCATTGACTACCAAGGGGAGGGCATCCTGGTAAGAACGAGAATCCAGCCTCGGTTCCAAGGTCCGCTCAGTGAGTTCCGCAGGTCATAAAAAAGTGCCACCCCATGGAGGGTGACACCAATTCGATGTTACTGACTGTAAAAATTTAGAATCTCCAGAGAGCTCCGATGTATCCACCAAAGTAGAAATCAACATCAGGTAGAATTGCGAGACCAGGAGCAATACGCAGATAGAAATCAAGCGGGAAGTCCTTATTGTCCAGATTATAGACAATGCCTACTGGAACAATCGCAGCCAATCCAGTTTTGCTCCCATCAAAGGGGACACGGATTGCAGCACCACCACCAACGGTGACGTCGAACTGAGCCTTTTCAATGTTGAATTCTGAAACCTTATAATTGGCAGCTGCATCAACAGAAAGACTGGACCCACCAATGAAGCCAAGGCCAACATTACCGATGACATCAAAGTCATTCATTCGGTACTGTACACCAACACCAGTGTTGGTTCCCAAGTTCAGTCCTACCGCAAGGTCGGTCTTCGAAGCTCTCTCTGCTGCTGTAGCAGGAAGCAGTACCATAGCCAGTAAAAGTACAGCAAGTAATACTTTCTTCATACGCACTCTCCTTCTGTAGGATGAACTCCTACCAATAATTTTGATATGTAAACTATACCATAAGCAAAATTTCTTGAACAGGCAAACATATAGGGGTATTTAGGCAAATTCTCAAGAGATTAGACTACTGGTGTTTTTTTTCAAATCTGGTTACCATACATTCAGAGAGGAAGTGTAAAAAATGAATAGACATCTTACCCTTCGTGGTGCCCTTATTGCTCTTGTCGGGTTACTGGTGATCACCGCCAGTTCCATGTATGTAGCGCTCAGAATGGGAGCACTACCCTGGCCTACCATCTTTGTAACGGTGGTCAGTTTGGCAGCATTGAAACGGGCAAAAGGCTCCACACTCCAGGAAATCAATGTAACCCATACCATCATGAGTTCAGGGGCTATGGTTGCAGGGGGATTGGCCTTTACCCTCCCAGGGCTCTGGATGATTGACCCAGATGCAAATTTCTCTACGATCAGCCTTATCATCCTGACTGTGGTTGGTGCTATTCTGGGAACCTTGTTCTCTGCACTGTATCGAAAGAAACTTATTGTTGATGAGGCTCTTCCCTATCCAATGGGTATAGCGAGCTACAATACCTTGCAAGCGGGAAGCAAAGGTGGAGCAGGGGCGAAGACGCTCTTTGCATCCATGGGAGGATCGGTTATCTTCACCGTCCTGAGGGATGGGTTTGGAAAAATCCCTGCCTTGCTGACCCTATTCAAGGGAAGCGCACTAATCCCTGCCTTCTCCATCTGGGTCAGCCCTATGGCGATGGGAATTGGGGCAATCATCGGACCCTTGTTTGCCCTTCTTTGGTTTGGTGGAGCTATCTTTGGATACTACATCCTTACCCCGCTGGGAATCCAAGGTGGGCTCTTTTCCTCAATGGCAGAGGCTGATGTATTCCGCTCCAACCTGGGAATTGGATTGATGATTGGAACAGGGCTTGGAGTCTTCTTCAAGGCAGTAGGCTCCAAACTGCTTGCCCAGAAGAAACTTGAAGAAAAACCCAAGGCGGCATTCAATAAAACTACGCTGGTTGTTGCATTGGTACTGCTTTTCTCTGTTGTTTTACTCTCACTTGGAACAGAACTCGGCCTGATCGAGGCACTCGTCCTGATGGCAGGCATCTATCTTGCCACCTACCTCTCGGGCATGTTGACCGGCCAGACAGGCATCAATCCCATGGAAATATTCGGTATCCTGGTCTTGCTTGTCATCCAGCTTATCGCCAACCCTTCCCTCATCGCTTCCTTCAGCATTGCCGCGGTAGTAGCAGTTGCCTGTGGGTTGACCGGTGATGTCATGAATGACCTAAAGAGTGGTTATCTTCTGAAAACCGATCCGAAGCAACAAATTCTTGGCGAGGGTATCGGGGGAGTCATTGGTGCAGTGCTCTCCGTATTCGTGCTCTTGATCATGAAAGCTTCGTTCGGTGGATTTGGAACTGCTGAGTTGCCCGCTCCCCAGGCAGCGGCAGTATCTGCTATGGTTGGAGGGCTTGGTCATATCCCTGCATTCCTTATCGGACTCGGAATCGGCCTGGTGCTCTACCTTGCAAATATCCCCAGTGCAACCCTTGGGCTTGGTGTATACCTGCCAATTTACATCAGTTCCGTAATGGGCCTCGGAGCACTTATCTCCGGTGGCTTGAAACTGGCTCTCAAGAAGCGCACTGAGGCAGCAAAACTACAAGACAAGACTGGATTGGTCGCCAGCGGATTGTTGGGCGGGGAAGGTATCACGGGTGTAGCTATCGCTATCCTTTCCATGCTGAAGTAGGTATACTAGGAAAATGGAACAAAAAAATACTATTCCACGCTCTCTCTATGGGCTGGATGCAGAAGCTATTGCAGAAGTGCTCTCCCTACCCAGGGCCTTCTATGGAAAACAGATTTATCAGTGGCTCGTCAAGGGTGTCACCTCGTTTGACGAGATGACCAATCTCCCAAAAGCTGAACGTTTGCGTCTCAAGGAAGTGATGGAGAGTGGTATCTCCTCGACAGTTGAAACCAGTGAGACGGATGAGAGTGGAGCCACAAAGATGGGCATCCGTCTCCACGATGGTAGAGTCGTCGAGTGTGTCCTGCTTATAGACAAGCGTGGCCGGCATACGGCATGTCTTTCCAGTCAAGTTGGTTGTGCAATGGGATGCACATTTTGCAGAACAGGTACCATGGGCTTGCTGAGGAACCTCAGTGCCGATGAGATCATCGAACAATACATTCACCTCCTTGCGGTAAGTGATCAGCCCATTACCCATATCGTCTATATGGGAATGGGAGAGCCCTTGGCAAACATCAATCCGGTAATCCAATCGATCCACTACCTACATGCAAAAGAGAGCTTCAACATCAGCCTGAGAAGGATAACGATCTCCACCTGTGGAGTGGTCCCTGGTATCTTGCGAATTGCAGAACAGAAACTCCCAGTAAGGCTCGCTGTCTCCTTGGTAAGTGCGGACAATCGCCTCCGCTCGAAGATTATGCCGGTAAATGAGAAGTGGGATATCATGGCTCTGAAGAAGGCATTGATGGTGTACCAACATGTTGGAGGAAAACGATTCACCATTGAGTACTGCATGTTGCGTGGGGTAAATACCGATGAGTTCAGTGCCAAGAAACTTGCTACCTATGTAGCAGGCATGAATGTAGTGGTAAATCTTATCCCCTGGAACCCCGCTGAGGAACTCCCGTATGAGACCCCAAGCGAAGATGAGATCGATACCTTCTGCCGTGAACTTGACCGATACCGTGTCAATTATACCAGACGACGATCACGGGGCAGAGAGATCAACGGGGCATGCGGACAGCTGGCGGTGCCCATCAATAAAGGTCTCGACTACGAGTTGATGATCGATGATGAGGATGACGAATAACCAGTAAAACCCTGAGAACGATAAGAAGCCCTGCAAACCAGCAGGGCTTCTCTTATGTACATCTTATTCAAGGGAACTAGGTACTACTGAAGAACAGCCTTGATCCTTCTCACCCCTGCCGAGGAAGATTGCTCCTTGAGAATCTTGAAGTGACCCATACTGCCGGTACTCTCCACGTGGGGGCCTCCACAGACCTCCTTGGAAAAATCCCCGACTGAGTAGACTTTCACCTGCTCACCATATTTGCTGTCAAAGAATGCGATGGCACCTTGTGCTTTTGCTTCCTCAACACTCATGGTCTCACAGGTTACCACTAGATTGCGCTTGATCTGCTCGTTGACCATGTCCTCGACCTGTTGTATCTCTTCCTTGCTCATGGCAGAGGGATGCGTGAAGTCAAAGCGGAGTCGCTCGGTTGTAATGTTGGAGCCCTTCTGCCCCACATGTTCGCCAAGCACTGTTCTCAATGCCTTATGCAACAGGTGGGTTGCTGTATGCAGCGCAGTGGTTTTCTCGCTATGGTCGGCAAGACCTCCCTTGAACTGCTTGTCTGCACCACTTCGACTGATCTCCTGATGCTTCTCGAATGCAGCATTGAAACCTGCCTCATCAACGGTGAAACCATGTTCTGCAGCCAATTCCTTGGTTAGCTCGATGGGATAACCGTAGGTATCGTAGAGCTTGAAGGCGGTTCTTCCGCTGATCTCCCGGTTTTTTCCCTTGAGCAGGTTGGGAAGCATTTTCTCAAACTCCCGCTCACCCTTTGCCAGGGTCTCGGAGAACTTTGCCTCTTCCTGAGCCAGCTCCTTCAGGATGAAATCCTTGTTATCCAGAATCTCAGGGTAGGGCTTCTTATAGAGTTCAAGAACGATAAGTGCAAGCTCTCCGAGGAAGGATCCTTCAATTCCCAACTTATGAGCATGCCTCACTGCCCTTCTGATCAGACGGCGCAGGATGTAGCCCTGACCTACGTTGGAGGGTGCTACCCCTCTCTGGTCTCCAAGGATGAATACGCTGGTGCGAATATGGTCTGCTACAATACGTACTGAGGTGTCAGTCTCCTCATCATTACCATATTGTTTTCCAGAAAGCTTCTCGATTCCTGCAATGATTGGGGTGAATACCTCTGTCTCATAGACAGATTTCTTACCCTGAAGGATTGCAATGGTACGTTCGATTCCCATACCGGTATCGACGCACTTTCTCTCCATCTCACTATAGGTACCGTCACTGTTCTTCTTGTACCCCATGAAGACATCATTCCAGATCTCGAAATATTTCCCACAGGAACACCCGGGGCGGCAATCAGGGCCACACGTCGGTCTTCCGGTATCGATGAACATCTCGCTGTCTGGACCACAAGGACCGGTTTCTCCTGCTGGTCCCCACCAGTTATCCTCTCTTCCGAGATAATAGATTCGTTCACGTGGAATTCCATATCCTTCCCACGCAGCGGCAGCATCCTCATCACGGGGAACCTCATCATCTCCTGCAAAAACAGTCACAGACAAGAGGGAAGGATCAATGCCAAGGATCTCTGTAAGGAACTCATAACTGAAGGCTATTGCTTCCTTCTTGAAGTAATCCCCAAGGGACCAGTTACCCAGCATCTCAAAGAAAGTGAGATGGTGTGGGTCCCCTACCGCTTCAATATCTCCGGTTCGGATACACTTCTGGTAATCGGTAAGGCGGGTGCCTGCTGGGTGTTCGCTTCCCATGATATAGGGTACCAAGGGGTGCATACCGGCGGTGGTAAACAGGACCGTTGGGTCGTTCTCGGGAATCAAGGAAGCCCCACTGATCTGGGCATGATCCTTGGATACGAAGAAATCAATGAATTTTTGCCGTAATTCGTTGGCGGTGAGCTGGTTTTTCATAATAGTTGATAGTAGTCTCCCCGACGTTTTCATGTCAAGGATGTTCAGCCCCCACTATGCGTGTAGTGTTCAATGAAAGCAGGAAAATTGAGAATCATATTGCTTTTCTCTTTCTGAAAGAGGAGGTGTTCGAAATCACGTTGTTTCTCTTTTAGATCAACACGCGAAATTCGTTCTTTGAGAGCTTCTTTCAACATGGCAAGATTCTCAATATTATGTTTTGAAGTGAGATATGCATAGTCAGGCGCTGTTTGGGAAAGTAAAAATTGTGCATCATAAAAATCTCGACCTTTTGCTCTTTGCAGAAGAGCTGAGAGTTTCATTGAACACAGCGTTGCATCTGACGGAACAGGAACAGGAAAGAAAAAACCACAGCTTTGGATAAAAGCGCTCGTAACCGGATAGGTGTAGCCTTGATCCTGAGCTTCAATTTTTATGAGAAATCTTGCATTCCTATAACCGCTAAATTGAAGTGTGTAGAGTAGTTCAGGGAAATAGAGACTCCTTCTAAAAGCCTGCAGCCCTTCGTGCTCTTTCTCTTTCGGTATTACCTGATACCCTAGACGCCGCAAATATACCAGAATGCTATCAGTCATATGCATGAATTCAGTCTGTGTCATATCTACGCAGTCAAAATCAAGATCTTCACTAAAACGATCTATATGCTTAATAAGGCGAAGATTGGTACCTCCAATGAACACCATATGCTCGATATACTTTGTTTGTGACAAAAATTCCAATATCTGGCATTGAATATATTCTTTAAGCAGATACGGTTGCAGTTCATTCAAGTCTCGTAAATATGCAGGAAAGTACTGTAGCAATATACTCTTATCGATCATAATCTATACGCCTCCCGTAATTTCTCCACCCTCCGATTGAGTGACTCAACGCCATACTGTTCGGTATAGTTGGTAAGACGATCAATCTTTAGGATGTCAAGATCCAACCTTAGTCCCAACATATCTTCTATTGTATGGTACTGTGGATAAAGATACAGAAGATCCAAAATTGCTTTTTCCGGATATGCTATATGCACTCCCCAAGACGGGTGAAACGCTGAAGATTCTATGGTATAGCCAAAAAATGAAGAACTACGAATCGTGTGATAGGTAAACTGGCCAAATTCATTGGTAAAATACGCTGTTTTTCTACTAGAAACACTCGTGACCTGTACCACAGCCTCTGGAATCATACCCCAAAAGGCAAGCGCACTATGTATGCTGATGTATGAGGGTTGATACATCTTGTTTGCAAAATACAATTGAGCATCGCCAGAGCGAAGATATTCTGGAAATGTATATACATTTTGTTTCAAACGAATAAGTTTATGCTCCTTCACCCAGCGTCCAATAGTATTCCGGCTCACCGAGAACCGTGCACCTGACGCTACTTGCTGAAGGGTAAAACAACCCATCGGTGAAAAGAGTTCCTTGAATTCCAGATAGGAAGCACGCTCTTTTATTTCCATAACGCACTAATTATAGTGCATTATGGAAATATAACAAGATACTAGTGCTGTGAAAGGACTCTTACTCCTCCAAAGCAAATAGATCGAGCTGTATTGCAGTATCCTTGGGTCTTCCAACAGTTCGTTTTGTCTCCATCGCCTTCTTCAGAATACGGGGAAGGTCTTCACTCTTCCTGATCACAAAGACCCTGCTTTGGCCTGCAAACTTTCTGGGCCAAAGAATACTTCGGTTCTCTATGCTGCTTTGGTAGATGAAGAGATACTTTTTCTGTTCCAAGGCAAAGGAAGCCTGCCGTACAGCCCCTCCCCCATCACGGTCCTCTACCACCACAGAAGCAAGACTCAATGCACTCATCAGGCGATTACGAAGCAGAAAATGCCATTTCTGGGTGGTGGTCGAAGGAGCAAATCGACTTACTACCACTCCACTCTTGGCTATTTCAGCTTGTAGTTCTGTGTGCTCCCTTGGATAACACTGACAGAGCGGGGTACCGATAACCGCCATGGTAGGAGCACCAGAGGTTAATGCTCCCTTGTGGGCCACCCCGTCAATCC
This sequence comes from uncultured Sphaerochaeta sp., assembly GCF_963677315.1. NCBI lineage: Bacteria > Pseudomonadati > Spirochaetota > Spirochaetia > Spirochaetales > Sphaerochaetaceae > Sphaerochaeta > uncultured Sphaerochaeta sp. The sequence continues at coordinate 446,743 of NZ_OY781940.1, forward strand.
CAAGGGCAAGTCCACTTGCAACCACATACCCTGCTTTAGCAAGTGCATGAGATGTCTGTAAAGCCAGTTTTTTCCCTTCAAGAGAGGGCGATCGGGTCCCGATGACAGAGACCGAAGGAGCCTTCAACAGGGATATATTTCCCTGTACATAGAGAAAACGCGGAGAGTAGGCAAAAGTATTCACCTGGGATGGCCAGAAGGGACTGTGTTCATCAATAACCAATACTTTATCACCCATCTCCTCAAAGCATGGCCGACAATGATAGTAGGCTTCACTGATTTTGCTCTCTTCCGTTGCCAGGAAGGAGGCATACTCTTTGATATGCAAAGGGAGTGGATCAGTCACATCAATGCGAGAGGAAGCCAATGAAAAGGCTTCCCCTGCTTTTGATTCTGCTCCACCGCATGCTCTCACGAGTGTTTCATAATGCAGGGCCCTGACTGCTGTTGCATCCATGCCTTGACTCTACCACTGTTGTCCTGTTTGGGCAATCGAGCGAAAAACTGGCTTTACCTGCAAAGAGCTTCAGCGATATCCCTCATCCCTGAAAGGTGTTCTTCAGTTGGGTTCCAATTGACCTTCATCTCAGGATCCACAACAGAGAAGCCTGACTTTGAAAGTTCCTCGCGCAGGATACCTACCCCTTCCCCGCTCCAGCCATAACAACCGAACACCGCAGCCTTCTTTTTCTTGAACTGCAGCTCAGAGAGGAAGTGAAGCCAGCCACCGACTGAGGAGAGTATCGACTTACCGACAGTGGGAGAGCCCAAGGCTATTGCCTTCGATTTAAACACCTCAGTCATGATATCATTCTTGTCTGTCTGGCTGATGCTGAACACTTTCACTACGGTATCCCCATCCAGAGCCTGAATCTCTCCAGCCAAGGCATGTGCAAGCTGTTTCGTGCCGTCCCACATGGTGTCATAGACAATAGTGATCTGATTCTCCTGATAGGAGTCAGCCCAAGCAGCGTATGCGTTGACAATTTGCATCGGGTTATCGCGCCAGATGGCGCCATGGCTGGGTGCTATGATATCGATTGGGAGGTTCAGAGCCACAATCTCTTCAATCTTTCGTTTTACCAGAGGAGAGAATGGATTGAGGATATTCGCATAATACTTCATTGCTTCAGTCCAGAGCAAACACTGGTCAGCCTTGTCATTGAAGAGTTCCTCAACCGCATAGTGCTGCCCGAAGGCGTCATTCGAGAAGAGAATATTATCACCGGTCAAATAGGTTGCCATGCTGTCAGGCCAATGCAACATCCTCATCTCAACAAATACCAACTGCTTTCCGTTACCGATATCCAGGCTGTCACCAGTTTTTACCACTTGATAATTCCACTCAGGATGGTGGTACTGCCCGACAAGAGACTTGACTGCATTTGCCGTACAGTAAATGGGGAGGTTGGGCACTTTTTCCATGAGATACGGAAGCGCTCCACTATGATCGACTTCCCCATGATTGACAACAATAAAGTCAAGCTTCTCCAGGTTGATCTCCTTTTCGAGATTCTCACGGAACTGTTTGTCATAGGGTTTCCAGATGGTATCGATGAGAACGGTCTTCTCCTCTTCAATGAGGTATGCGTTCTGGCTGGATCCATGATTTACTGAATAATCATCACCATGGAATTTCTGCAACTCCCAATCAATCTTACCAATCCAAGAGACATTGTTCTTTACCAGTCGCTTCATGCATCAACTCCTTCTGCATACTTTGGAAATAGGATGCTGTTCTCTTTATAGATGTGCAAGAATATATCCTCCACCAACTGCTTAAGCAGTGCGTAGGTGGCCCGATAAGTCGCACAACCATCAGAAGGAGCGGTGAAATCATTTGTTGCCTTGATCAAGCTCTTGATCAAATCACCAGCTGCCTCATGCTCCGATTCCAGAGCGACAACCTTGTCATATGCTTCTTTTGTAGCCTCGCTCTGCATCAGAGGGAACACTTCCTCTTCCTCTTGTACAAAGTGTAACATGAGTTCAGTACGAAGGGTACTGAAGAGAGTATAAACTTCTCGCAGTTCAGCCTTGTGTCTTGGATAATGGGCTGAGAGCAAGGTAAGTAGATTCCCATCGATGGAAGAGAGCAATGCTCTCTCATCCTTATGGTGTGTTGCCAAGAGATGAGAGATGAGTTCACGCAAGCCCATCGTATATATATCCCCGGCAATCACCTTGTTGTGTTTTTCATCTTGCTCTGCAATAAAGGTTTCCAACTTCTTGAGCGTGGACTTTATTTCATACCCTTGCTCCTCGAGTGATTCGTACAGGAAGTGATCACCTCCACAACAGTAGTCGATATGGTGTTCATTGAGGAAAATGGTAGTAGAAGGATTATGTTTAACCAGTTCTGAAAGTTTGATGTTCTGCATTTTGTGACTCCTTGTTTCTTGTTTTCAGTCACAGTGTACAGAAGCATTGAGCACTCAACTATGATTCAAATCAACTTTCAAAGGAAATTGCTTCCAATCTAGCCATATCAAGGATCCGGAGTTTCCCCTTCCCTTCCACGCGGAGAATCCCTTCATCTTTCAGGGAAGACAGCTTACGGTTTACTGTCTCCTTGGTCAGATGGAGTGCACTGCCAATGTCATCCTGGGTGAGATGCAGTGTGGTACTACCAGTTTTCCGATACCGCTCAAACAAATACATGCAGATACGTTTCTGTATGTCAGAGGTGGAGAGTATCTCAACTTGCAGGCGATACTGGTCAAGCTTGGCATTCAGGTAGGTCATGGATTTCAGGGCGATCTCAGGTTTCTGAAGGATCAGATGCTGAAGCTCTTCCGCCTTGATCATACAGATCCCGAGGGACTCTGCTGCTACTCCCGTCTCCCTGGCGACACTGGAAAGAAAGAGCTGATCACCTCCATAAAAATCCCCAGGAAAGAGCGTATCAAGAATATACTCTGAACCATCACTGCCATAGCGAACCAATTTCAGGGATCCCTTCCTGACTAGGTAGAGACTGTCTGCCCTATCACCTTCACGAAAGAGGACAGATCCAGGGGCAAGCTCAATCTGTCGGATCAAGCGTTGCACTTCCTGGATTTGCTCATTCTCCAGATTCTGGAAAATGGGTATATGATGCAAACACGGTTCACTCCCGTTTGCACAAAAGCTGCACTGGTGTGTTGTTTCCAAGATTTAGTCGTCCTCGTACAGTTCGTTGACGGTAGCCCAGGCGTCTCCATCACCTAAGCGCAGTCCCCTCAGCAGTTCATATTGATGAAGCAATACCGTAAGGTGCTTCTTTTTAACTTCTTCGGGATCTTCAATTCCCACCACAGCCTTCAATTCTGCACTCTGGGAAGGGAGGGCCATCACCCGATGATACTCCTCAACCATCCTTTTCTTGGTCAGATGGTAAAAATCCTGTACATCCAAGATCAAGGGGGGCATGTAATTCCGACGTTCCAAGTCCTGTGCGGTCTTTTCAATCTGGGCTTCAGTTGCATCTGGTCCCAAGCTTTCATAGCTTGCCTGTAAATCATCCATGTGTTGTTCCTCCTACCCCTATGATACTGAAGGTTGGGCTAAAAAGCAAAACGATTACGAGGGTATGAAATATTTGAGACCAAACATCATTACTTTGCCATTGACCCCTCATCTTTCTCATCATAAAAGGATGCTTTCTGTAGCCTGAGAATGTCTTCACTCTCTGCTTCTATATGCCACCGCTTACTACATACTGCGTGCAGGAATGCCGCATCATGACTGATACATACCAATGATCCTTCCCAATCACTGAGAGCCTTCTGTAAGGCTAAGCGAGATGGAAGGTCTAAATGGTTTGTGGGTTCATCGAGTAAAAGCACTGAGATAGGTTCCTCGAAAAGCAGGCTGAGCAGAAGTTTCTTCGCCTCTCCGGGGCTTGCCAGAACCGAGGATCGAATGAGAGCAGGGTCGCTTCCAAGTCTTGTAAGGCTGGAGAGAACTCGTCCCTTGGTTGTAGGATCCATGGCATGCAGATCCTGCAAGGCTTGTTCGCATGCAGAGATTTCTTGCTCTTGAGGAACATAGGCTACCTGTATTCCCTGTGCTGAAATCAAAGAGCGTAGATACTGCATAAAAGTGGACTTGCCACTTCCATTCTTCCCCGTGATGGCAACACGGTCCAAAGGACCAATCTCTAGCAAATCAAAGAAGAGCTTTCTCTCAGGGCCCAAGGGTAAACTGCCCGTAGGAATACGGACGATCAGGTCTCGCTTCAGGGGATTACTCCCGATGGTAATGCCCGAGACGGGTCCCTGCAGGTCCAACTTGTTGGCCTCGACAAGACCGCCCTGAATTTCCTGCAGCGAGGAGTGTAGGTGCACTGCCCTTGTTTCCATCTGAGCTTTCAGCCTACCTGCTTTCCCGTCTGCACCAGAGAGCCGAGCCCCATCAATCTTTGCTTTGGCATCATGATCCTTGGCATCGATATTCCGTTTTGACTTTCTGCTGTCCTGAACACTGGCTATTTGGCTTCTTCGCTTCAGCTCTGTAGTGATTCGTGATACCTGCTTCCGCGCGTTTTGGAGTGTTTGTTGCGAGGATTCAGAAATCCTGCTTGACTCCTGTAATGCTACTGAGGGTCTACAGTGCAGTACCCTGACATAGGGAGCATGGACAATGACCGTATTGGTGCAGAGCCTGTCTGAGAGAGCGCGGTCATGACTGACCAGGATCCCGATACCCTTGAAGCTTTCCAGAGCATCACCGACCATCCTGATCGCATCCTCGTCCAGATGGTTGGTTGGCTCATCAATGGTAATGGCTTCCGGCTCCTCGTAGAGGGCACAGCCGATCTGGACACGTTTCCTCTCTCCATGGCTCAGCGTTTCCCAGCGATAGAACCAGTCTCGATCAATCTGCAACAGACCATGGAGCCTGCAGGCTTCCCTGTCATAGGCTCCAGCAAAGGTCTCGAAGTTTGGAGGAGGATCATCGGTCCTCTGTGCTACGTACGTAGTATGGTCGGGACGGATAACTGTTCCTTTCTCTGGTTTCAGAATTCCGCTTGCAAGTTGCAGCAGGGTACTTTTACCGGCCCCATTTGCTCCAAGAATCGCGGTCCAGCCGACAGCAAAGGTCAGATCGATGTACTCAAAAAGAGGTAGTGTTGCTTGTGGATATTGAAATCGCAATGATGATACATGAATCGTTGTCTTGCCCATGAATTTGGTCTCCCTTATCGGGGTACGGGCATATTTCCGGTGGAGCTAACATAACTATTCCAATCGAATACACCGAACCCCTCATTTGTGTGGTGAGTGTTCTACTTGTGTGATTCGATTAGTTCTTCATTGCTGTAAGGCGCTCCATGGTTTGTAGTATTTCTTTCCCTTTATACCAGACTACAGAAGGATTAGCAATGATGGTTCATTTGTATCTGTTGGCATACTCTGTGAAGAAATGTGTTTTCCTATCATGATATACACTTATTATAATATTGTATTGTAATTACTTACACTATTTTCTCTTTGTAATGCTGGTTGTCTCTCTATAACATTATGAGCATACTTGTAAGTGAAGAGAGGGAGTTAACCGGCTGAGCATCTGAGCACTACTAGCAAGCGGTCGGGGATTCCTCTCTTCATCTGTTCAGATGCTCCTGCAGGAACCCCAAATTCCGTAAGCTCATTCAAGATGATTACGCTAGCGCTACATTCAGCGAATGGTTTCCACCAAAAGCAAAACTCCCCATCCGTATAGGACAGGGAGCTCTCTGTTTTGCCGCCTCTCAGAATTGAACTGAGGACACAAGGATTTTCAGTCCTTTGCTCTACCAACTGAGCTAAAGCGGCGTCAACGTCATCTTGTATACCCTAATTCTCTCACACTTGTCAACACCTTTTGGGAAAAACAGGGGAATCTTGCCCAAACAACCCCCATCTGTTACAGTCTGGTTGTCATGAACACCACACAACCGGTACTGCTTTCAGTCGAACATTTGAGCTTCTCCTTTTCGAAGGACAAGCAAATTCTTGGGGACATAAGCTTCTCAGTCAGCCAAGGAAGCTTCACACTTATCAGTGGGCCAAATGGTGCTGGTAAAAGCATCCTCCTGCGTTGCCTCAAAGGTTTACTGAAACCTAGCGGTGGATCAATCTACCTCTCGGGAGAGGATGTAACAAAGAATCCGAAAAAAAGACTTCACTCCATAGGTTTGGTGTTTCAGGATGCTGATACCCAGATAGTAGGACAGACGGTGGAGAAGGATATCCGTTTCGGTATGGAAAACCTCTCTGTGGATGAAACCGAACAACAGAGAAGACTGGATGAAGTGCTTGCCCTGATGAACCTCCAGAACCAGAGAGACCAGCGTCCTCGTACGCTCAGTGGAGGGGAAAAGAGAAAACTCTCGATAGCTGGTATTTTGGTCATGGACCCGAAACTGATCATTCTTGATGAGCCGTTTGCCAACCTCGACTACCGCTCTGCAGTAAGTGTATTGGAAACACTGCTTGCATTGCAGCAAAGTGGACACACGATCATCATCGTCAGCCATGAAATCGACAAGGTCCTTGCACATGCTGACCAGGTACTTGTTCTGGAAGCAGGAATGGTTGCTGTACAAGGGACAAAACACTCTGTTTTTGAACACCTCGAAGACCATGGCATGTATGTTCCGAAAACAAGTAATGTTGAGGACCTGACATGGCTGAAGCACTGATCTTTCACTACCGGAAACAAGATAGCTTTCTCAACCACTGCAACCCGATGACCAAGTTTCTCTCTGTCATCGTCCTCTGCCTTGCCCTGATCTATATCTCACTGTGGGGCATTCTGATTATTTTCTCCGCTTTGCTGATCGCTGGCATTTCCCAACGCTTGCCGCTTAGGCAGTACCAGAGAGAGCTCAGGTTCTTCTTGGTCCTCCTGGCCCTGATCACCATCATGGAATACGTTTCCAGCAACGACTATCTGATTACGGCCTCTGCATTCTTCCGGTTCAGCACCATCATACTCTCAGGCATCCTTATTGCAGACAGTACCGCCCCAGACGATCTTGCCAGGTCACTGGGGAGTCTATTGGACAAGATACCCTTCATCAATGGTTGGAGAATAGCAAGCAGTATTGAACTCACGCTCTCTCTCCTACCCATGATATTCGATGCCTCCCTTGAAGCAAATACCGCCAGGAAGGCAAGGATCGAGAGAAGAAGCAACCTGTACAGAACCATCATCGGACTGTCCACCAGTATCTTCCTCTTGTTGCTGGATAAGGCAGAGGACCTTTCACTTGCCCTTGAAGCAAGAAACTACGACCCAGACATGCCGCGTACCCGCCTTCGCTATGGGAGGACTGATATACTGCTCTGTATATTGGTCATACTGATCACTGCTGCCAGTTTCGTGGTATAATGATCCCATGCAAGACAAAGAGAGTTTAAGGGCACAGCTGCTATCCCAAGAGAGAGCATTACGAGGAACTGATTTCACCGAAGAAGACCGCTTGAGTTGCTCTGCATTGCTCTCTAGTGCGCTCTACAAAGATGCCTCTTGGATCTTTGGCTTCTTCCCCCTTCCATCTGAGGTTGATATCAGAGTCGTTCTGCTTGATGCAATAGCACACAAGCATCTTGCCTTACCACTTTGCAGGCCTGATGGCACCATGAGCTTTCAGGAGGTGTTGAGCCTGGATCATTTACATACAGGAAGTCTGGGAATTACTGAGCCGCATGAAGGGAGCGTTGTAATGCCTTCCAACGACACCCTTACCCTGGTTCCGGGACTTGCCTTTACCCACCAGAAAGCACGCCTTGGAAGAGGCAAAGGCTACTACGATCGGTTTTTACATATGTATAGGGAATCATGCACGCTCGGCATCTGCAGGAAACATCAACTTCTTAAGAGCATCCCAACTGATCAGTGGGACATTGAGGTCAATGGTCTTTTATGTGGTGGAACCTTCTACTAGGCTGGGCCGCTGGCAGAACCAGACAAACTCCTGGTTTGCCATCATCGAAAGAAACCGCCGGCAAGCCTCGTCACTCTTGCTTTGGTGCAGATTCAGGAGGTGTTCTCGCATCTGCTCGGTACGCACTCCCCTCAGAATGGAACTTAAGGCACCTAAGTACTCCATCTGGATGGAAGGGGAAGAGGCAATCACAAAAAGGAGATGGACAGGCATCCCATCACTACTCCCGTACTCTATACCCTCTTTGCTGATTCCCAATGCGATATGAACTTCATTGATACCGAGAATCTTTCCATGGGCAATAGCAACCCCGTGTCCGATACCCGTTGATTGAATATGCTCACGACGAAGCACCCCGCGCTTGAAACGCTCGAGGTCAGGGAGAGACGTGAACACTGAACAGGAATCTATCACTTCCAGAATGGCCTGGGTCTTATCTTTCGACGTAAGCTGACAGATCACCGATTGGCAATCATTGAGAATATCCACTGGGTAACTATACACAAAGGAAGTAAGTGTATCAAGGGAGCGAAACTGGTGAACCAGATCCGCCCCCAGTCTACCTTATGCCAAATCCTCTAGATAGGCATTCATTGCCTTTGCGGCCTTTCTTCCCTGCCCCATGGCAAGGATAACCGTTGCAGCACCAAGGACGATATCACCACCTGCGTAGACACCCCTAAGCGTGGTCTCACAGGTCTCCTCATTGACAATGAAGTTACCCCTTCGATTAACCTCAATACCATCAGTTGTTGCCTTGATGAGAGGATTGCTGTCATTCCCAATGGCAATAATGGCTGTATCGAAGTCAAAGATTTTCTCACTGCCTGGGATCTCTACCGGACGACGACGACCAGAAGCGTCAGGCTCTCCCAACTCGCAGGTGATCAACTCAACACCGTTTACCCTTCCCTTCTCATCAGCGGTAATCTTCAGGGGCGAGTGGAGGAACAGGAATTTGACTCCCTCTTCCTTTGCGTGATTCACTTCCTCGCGACGGGCAGGCATTTCCAACTCTGTACGTCGATAGACGATGAATACTTCCTCTGCACCAAGACGCTTTGCAGTCCTTGCAGCATCCATTGCAACGTTGCCACCACCGAAGACAGCAACCTTCTTGGATTGGTAGAGAGGGGTGCGTGACTTCCCCACAGCATATGCCTTCATCAGGTTGCTCCGGGTCAGGTACTCATTTGCTGAGAATACCCCTACATAGTTCTCGCCCTCAATGCCGAGGAACTTGGGAAGTCCTGCTCCCGATCCGACAAATACAGCATCAAAGCCATCTCTCTCCATCAGGTCGGTAATTTTTCGTGTCTTTCCTACCAGATAGTTGGGTCTGATTTCAACGCCCATTTCCTTGAGATTCTGCAATTCATGTTCCACAATCTTCTTGGGAAGACGGAACTCAGGAATACCATAGACCAATACTCCCCCAGCCTTGTGCAAGGCCTCGAACATCACAACTGAGTGGCCTTCCCTGCGCAGATCTGCAGCAGCTGAGATACTTGCAGGACCAGACCCTACAACGGCAACCTTGCGTCCACTATCACTCTTGATGTGGGGAACCTTCTCAAGATCATGCTCTCTTGCATAGTCAGCAACATAGCGTTCAATGCGACCAATGGAAACCGACTGCTCGACATCCTTGTGCATCTTTCCTACGGTACAGAACTTCTGGCATTGTGCTTCCTGAGGGCAGACACGACCACAGATGGATGGCAAGAGGCTGCTCTCCTTGATGATCTCCACGGACTTGCCATAGTTACCCTTTGCAGCCTCTGCGATGAAAGCAGGGATATCAATGGAAACAGGGCATCCGGCAATACAGGGTTCATTCTTGCACTGGAGACAGCGCATGGCCTCAACACGGACCTGATTGTCCGTATAACCGAGGGCAACCTCTTCCATATTGCATACACGGACCTCTGGAGCCTGACTTGGCATCTCCTGGAGGGGAATCTGTGCCCTATCCCTAGGGCTGAGTGTCTTATCTTTCAGTTGCTCGAGCAACTCTTTTGCTTGGGCGTCAAGTGTTTCTTTCGTTATATGCATATGCCTAAGCCTCTCCTTCGTTGATATTCAGTCCAATATGGCAGCGGTGGTGTGCCTCTGCTTCCTCACTCTTGTAAGTACCGAGACGAAGCAACATATTATCCCAGTCAACCAGATGACCATCAAATTCAGGACCATCGACACAGACAAACTTTGTCTCTCCGCCGATAGTGACACGACAACCGCCGCACATACCTGTGCCATCGATCATGATGGTGTTCAGGGATACAATGGTATGGATGCCATAGGGTTTGGTGGTGAGGGCTGCAAACTTCATCATGACAGGAGGCCCAATGATGACCACACAATCGGGTTTGTCCTCTTCACAAATCTCCTTCAAGGGGACAGTTACCAAGGCTTTTCTTCCATAGGAACCATCATCAGTGACAACAATCACTTCATCAGCGGTTTCCCGCATTTCCTCTTCCATGATCAGGAGTTCTTTTGTTCGTGCACCCATGATCACCGTAACTTCATTGCCGGCTTTCTTCATGCCTTCCACAATAGGGAAGAGAGGGGCAACACCTATGCCTCCCCCAACACAGACAACCTTTCCATACTTCTTGATATCGGTTGGCTTGCCAAGAGGACCTAACAGGTTTTCAATGGTATCCCCGATCTCGAGCAGCGCAAGACGGTGGGTTGTCTCTCCCACTGCCTGGAAGATTAAGGTAATTGAACCTTTTACAGGATCTGCATTGGCTATGGTCAAAGGAATACGTTCGCCAAATTCCCCACCCATCTGCAGGATGATGAATTGACCGGGTTTTCTTGCCTCTGCGATCTCAGGGGCTTCGATCTCCATGCGGAACACTTCCTTCGATAACCGTTCTTTAGCCAGAATTTTGTTCATGTCTTCTCCTCAGCATGATATCTTGACATACCGAAACCTTCCGACAAGGATGCAGATCGGGATCATGCAAACTGCGCGTGGAAAATATCGCTAATGCTGTCTTACTACGTTGTATTTAGTATTCTTTTATCACTCTGAAGTGTCAAGTATGTCTTGCCCAACTCCCAATGAGCTGGCACACTACCCATAGGAGAGGTAACCATGATTAAAAAAGCAACAACCATGCAAGAAACCATTAAAGAGAAAATGAGAGAAGGAACAGGACAGGTCGTCCTGAAAGCCCTCGCTGATGAAGGCAGTGTAGCCCATTGCAGACTCTTCTCCGAGATTCGTCTGGAGAAAGGCTGCAGCATCGGGGAACACAACCATGTAAACGAAACTGAGTATTACTGGATAACCTCAGGGAAAGGCATTGTTACTGAAGTCGATGGTGACAAGGTCGTGGAAAAAGGAGACTTGGTCATCACCGGCGGCGGTGCAAGTCACGCAATCAGGAATGAGGAAGCAGAACCACTGACCTTCCTGGCACTGATCATTCTCGACTGACATACTTACATACCTAATAAGACAGCCTGCAGAAATCTGCAGGCTGTTCTATGCAAAGGGGTGGATACTGCTACTATACGGAGTACGTCCTTACTTGATCTTCACTTCAATGGTCTTGGGAAGTACTTCCTTCTTCTTTGGAAGGGTGATGGTCAAGACACCGTCGGCAAACTCGCCTTCAATATTTCCTTCATCAATATCCTCGGGAAGACTGAAGGAACGCTCAAACTTCTTGAAGTATCGCTCACGAACAAGGTTCTTCTGCTTTTCATCAGCACTCTTCAGGCTCTGCTTGTCACTGCTGATCTTCAGGACATGCTTCTCGATATTGACCCTGACCTCTTCCTGTTTATACCCAGCAAGCTCAGCCTCGATCACATATGCTTTCTCGGTTTCATAGATATCTACTGGGGGAATTTTGCTTCGATTGGTGCCCCAGTCAGCCCAAAGGTCATTGAACAAGGAATCGAATTCCGAAACAGGGTTGCTGTTATTGTACGTTACATAATATTTCATGTTGACACCTCCATGTGGTCATTGTGTTTCATTTTGTTACACAAAGTATAATGCAATCAGTGTGCCAACTTTTTAATTCATTCATATATTTTCATATAATAAATTAATATTTCTATATATATTATATATTTATAAGCTATTAATCGAATTTACAATACCCATCATACATCATCCAATCATACAGAAACTTCACTTGTATTGAGTCAAATTGACACAAGAGGGTCGAAAAGGCCCTCTTGTTGTCACCATCTGACACAATCCTTAGGAAAAATAGCGCACAGCACCCCAAAACAACCCAGCATCAGGAACTGAAGGAGTATTTGTGTAGAGCCGGCTTACAATCCTTTCGCTGTGAGCCATCCGTCCAAAGACCTTACCATCCTGGCTGCTTATCCCTTCAATAGCCCACAGAGATCCATTGGGTGCAAGGGGCCTTCCCTTCTCATCGACATACTGCGTTGCAATCTGTCCATGCATCTCGAGTCTTTTCAGTGTCTCAATCGGTGCGAAGAAATTTCCTTCCCCATGACTGATGGGGATCAACTGGGTATCCCCTACCTGGTAGGCTCCCATCCACGGGGAGAGCACAGAAGAGACCCGGCAATGGACCAGCGAGGAGATATGGTGCCCTTGGATATTCTCAATCAATAAAGGGTCTCCCGTTTGGGGCTCTGTGACTGCTCCATGCGGCAACAAGCCAACTTGAAGCAAGGCCTGGAACCCATTGCAGATACCCCCTACCAATCCATCTCGCTCATTCAGGAGTGCGTGGATCTCTTTCTTGACCAATTCATTACGTAAGAAGGTAGCAATCAATTTGCCCGAACCATCAGGTTCATCACTGGCGGAAAAACCTCCACTGAGGAAGAGAATCTGGGACTCTGAGAGAAGGTGTGTGAATTGCTTGATGCTTGAGGCAATTCGGTCAGGACTCATCGTGTTGATCACAAATATCTCCGGTTCCCCTCCACAATATCTCCAAGCACGTTCCACATCATATTCACAGTTGGTTCCCTCGAAAACCGGAAGCAGAATCCTTGGCTTCTTCTTTGGGTAACGGGAGTGTGATTCCAATCGCTTGCTGTACTCCAGAGAGGGAATGTGTTGTTCATCCCTTTCTGGATTGACCGATCCGTAGACAGAGGAGAGCGGAGAGATCAGCCACTGTTCCACCGTGGCAAGGTCCACTGAGAAACCAGGGAAGCAGAGTTGTTCAGCCTCTATGGTACGCCCGATGGGGACCCCGATGTGTCGACTCATTGGATCCAATTCCAGCAAAAAGGCACCATAGCGCTTTTTCTGCAGATCTTCCTTTGTGGTAAGCTCACAGCCGATTCGGTTTCCCAGTGCCATCTTAGCCACTGCTTCGGCTATACCCCCATAGCCAAGGGCATAGGCACTGAGCGCTTTTACCTTGTTCACTTCTGCAAACAGTGCAGGCAGATCCTCTTCCTTGTCACCAGAGAGCAATACCAGCGTCGAGCCAATCCGTTTGAACTCCTGGGAAACCAAGCTATGGGTGTTAGTCTTCGATACTGCAAAACTTACCAAGGTAGGAGGAACATCAATATCCTGGAACGTACCACTCATGGAATCCTTGCCCCCAATGGCAGCCACCGAGAACAACTTCTGTGCCTTGTATGCACCAAGAAGTGCGGCCAGCGGAATACCCCAGCGCCCAGGGTCAGCACCAACCCTACCAAAATATTCCTGAAAGGAGAGGTACGTCTCTTCAGGGTTACCTCCACATGCCACCACCTTTGCAAGCGAGTGCACCACAGAAGAGAATGCACCTTGGTAGGGATTCTCACGCATCATGTAGGGATCATATCCCCAGGAAGCCAATGTTGCAGTCTTGGACTCCCCTCCTCTGAGGGGAATTGTGGATGCAACACACTGCGCCGGTGTCCTCTGGTACTTCCCACCAAAGGGATAGTGCAGAGTATTGGACCCGATGGTACTGTCAAATCGTTGAGCCAAGGGTTGCTTGCTTGCCACATTCAAATCTTCCAAGAGTCTCCTGAATGCTGATTTATCAAATGGCGGAGCAGGGGTTTCCTCTTTTTTGGTTATGAGGGGAATCGAAACGGTTGAATGTTTTGCTGCCCCATTGCTGTCCAGCAGTCTTCGGTCCAAATCAACAAGCTTCCTTCCCTGATAAAGCATGATAAGGTGAGGAGACTCTGTCACGGTTGCCACCACGGTTGCCTCAAGGTTCTCCCCTTCAGCCAGGCGGATGAACGCCTCAGCATCGCTCTCTTCCACCACCATCGCCATACGTTCCTGACTCTCACTGATGGCTCGTTCGGTCCCATCCAACCCTGCATATTTAACCGGGATCTTGTCCAGGTCAATGATAAGCCCGTCAGCAAGCTCACCGATTGCAACACTCACCCCACCTGCACCAAAGTCATTGCATCGCTTGATCATACCGATGGCCTCTGGATTACGCATCAACCTCTGCAGCTTACGCTCCTCTGGCGCATTCCCTTTCTGTACTTCAGCCCCGCATGATTCGAGGGATTGTGAATCGTGTTCTTTTGAGGAACCTGTGGCTCCTCCACACCCATCTCTTCCCGTACGTCCTCCCACCAACACTACCACATCACCAGGAGCAGGTCGCTCTCGCCTGACATAGCGTTGGGGTACACAACCAAGGACAAAGCCAAGCTCCATATGTTTGGCCATGAAATTTGGATGATATACTTCATCAACCAGGCTGGTTGCCAAGCCTATCTGATTACCGTAGGAGCTGTATCCCTGGCTGGAGCGTAGGGCAATCGTCCGCTGGGGGAGTTTTCCTTCCATGGTCTGGGAGAGCGGGATACGCGGATCTGCACTACCGGAGATTCTCATAGCCTGGTAGACATAGGCCCTCCCCGAAAGGGGGTCCCTAATTGCCCCGCCTATACAGGTAGCCGCTCCACCAAAGGGTTCAATCTCGGTTGGATGATTGTGTGTCTCATTCTTGAATTGCAGCAGGTATGGCTCCAAACCATCGGGGGTATCTACCGTAATCCTCACCGAACATGCATTGATCTCCTCAGAGAGGTCCAGGTTTTCCAACTTCCCTTTCGCCTTGAGTACCTTCGCAGCTATGGTTGCCAGATCCATCAGGCTTACTGGGTTATCTCTGCCCAGTTGCCTCCTATCATCCAGGTAGGACGCATAGGTCGCTGCAATCTCTGGCTCTTCAATGGTTACCTTATCCAAATGGGTCAAGAATGTGGTATGCCGACAATGGTCCGACCAATAGGTGTCGATGACCCTCAGCTCCGTATAGGTGGGGTCCCTCCCTACTTCACGGAAGTGGTTCTGTACCACGGCAAGGTCCGCTGCATCCATTGCCAATTGGTAGGCTGATTTCGTCTTCTCATGATCTGTGGAAAAACGAAAATCATTGAGCACAGGAGGAAAAGCGGGGGGCTCAATTTCAGCTGTCAACTGCTCAGGAAGGAGAAACGATACCTCCCTTGCCTCAACAGGATTGATGAGATAGGTTCTAATCTTATCTTTCTCTTCTTCCGTAAACGTTCCTTCAAAACCATAGATGGTGGCGCATCTGATAGTTGCTTCTCTCTCATTCTCCAGGAGTAATCGCAAGGAGAGCTGTACAGCTGCTGCTCTCTGGTCAAATTGTCCTTCATGCATCTGCATTGCAAGATGCCAATCGGAGGGAGGCACTTCCTGGAGTATCTCATCCCTTCCGGGCAACATCAGGATACGGTTGCAGAGGGACCTGAAGTCCTCTTCCTCGAGATGCTCAACATCATAGCGATAGTATATACGAAGCCCTCTCAGGTCTCCTATGCCGAGGAACTGACGGAGTTCGGCTGCCAGTGCCTGCTCCCTTGATCGAAACTTACTCCCCCGGGTTATGTATACACGACGAACCATGCTCTTCCTCCTGCAACGCTCTCTTGCCAATATCCCTTCGATACTGCTTTCCCTCATAGGTAACAGCATCCACTGCCTTATACGCCACACGTATCGCTTTTGCCAATGTTTCACCGGTCCCCACCACATGGAGGACCCTTCCCCCATCAGTCAGCAAATCTCCCTTTTCATCATAGGTAGTTCCACCATGATACAGCGTAGTATTCTGGGGGAGGTCACTGATGGTGATAGCTTTTCCCTTCTCATAGCTGACTGGGTAGCCACCACTGGCAAGTGTCACAGAACAGGCAGATTCCTTTCTGCTCACCACCGGGACACGATCGAGGGTGCCATTCCTGCAAGCCAACAGGATTTCCAATGCATCACCTTCCAAAAGGGTAAGTGCAACCTCAGCCTCTGGGTCCCCGAAGCGACAATTGTATTCAATGACCACAGGCCCTCCAGAGGTGAGCATGAGACCAAAAAAGAGACAGCCCACAAACGGACTGCCTTCTCTCTTTAGCGCGGCAATGGTAGGAAGCACGATGCTTTCCATACACTCACCTGCCACCTGCTCACTGTAGAAAGGATTTGGGGCTATAACCCCCATGCCTCCGGTATTGGGTCCCTGGTCCCCATCAAAGGCACGCTTATGATCCATGCAACTGACCAGAGGCTTCACATGCGTTCCATCACTCAGGACGAGGAGGGAAACCTCAGGCCCACTGACAAACTCTTCGATCACCACTGTCTGACCACTGGAGGCAAAGATTTTCTGTACCATCATTGCCTGCAGAGCCTCTTCAGCCTCCTCAAGCGTCTCTGCGATGACTACCCCTTTACCGAGGGCAAGCCCATCAGCCTTGACCACCACAGGAAAAGAGCTTCTTGATATGTGCTCACGTGCGGTGACAATATCGGTAAATACTTGATAAGAAGGAGTGGGAATATGATTCCGTACCATAAAGGCCTTGGCATAGGATTTACTCCCCTCAAGCTGGCTTGCCACCTTGGTTGGACCAAAACAGGGAATCCCCTGTGCCTCCAACACATCTGCAAGCCCGCCGACCAGTGCTTCATCGGGTCCTATTACTGCAAACTCAATTGCATGCTGCACTGCAAATTCAGCAATCCCATTGTGGTCACCAAGCGGGATGGAGACCATGGTTGCAAGGGATGCAATTCCTGCATTATGTCCGATACAGAACAGCTCAGTTGCTTCTTACTCTTTGCAATTACTGCTGCCAAGGCGTGTTCACGGCCGCCTGAACCGATGATGAGGATACGCATCGTCTAGTGATGGAAGAGACGGATCGCATTGCAAACCATCAGGATGCCATGTTCATCACATGCCTTGATCACTGCATCGTCGCGCAAGGAACCTCCACTCTGCACTATATTGGAAACACCACTCTGCGTTGCCCTGTCGATATTGTCCCTGAAGGGAAAGAATGCATCACTGGCAAGGCTTACTCCGGTAATTGAGGCTAGGATACCCCGCTTTTCCTGATCTGTGAGCGGTGGAACATCCTCACTGAAATAGAGCCCGGGGTCCTGGATCTCTGATCGCAGATACGCTTCCACTGCATTATCCTTCTCATTCCTGCTCAAGGAGGGGAGGAAGGGAAGGTCAAGAACCTGCCTGGACTGACGCAGGTGCCAGGCATCGGCCTTTTCCCCTGCAAGACGGGTGCAATGGATTCTGGATTGCTGTCCTGCCCCCACCCCGATGGTCTGCCCACGCTTCGCGAAACATACAGAATTCGATTGCGTATACTTCAGTGCATTGAGTGCAACGAGCAAGTCAAGACGGGCCTCCTCTGTCAAATCCTTGTTCTGTGTGACGATCGGCTGAAGGACAGATGCATCCAGCACTGCAGTGTTACGCTCTTGGGCAAAGGTAATTCCATAGACACTTCTCATCTCCAGCATAGGTGGTTCATAACTGGGGTCAATCTGCAGTACGACATACTTGCCGCCTTTCTTCTTCTGCAACAAGGCAAGCGCCTCAGGTTCATAGGAGGGTGCGATAACCCCGTCAGATACTTCCCGCTTGATGATTCGCGCTGTTTGCAGATCACAACGTTCGCTGAGACTGATGAAATCCCCGAAGGAAGACATACGGTCCGCCCCTCGGGCACGTACATAGGCAGTGGCAAGCGGAGAAAGTTCCTCATGCTCACCAATGAAGTACATCCTGCGCTCTGTTTCATTCAATGCAAGCGAAACAGCGGCTCCTGCTGGGCTGACATGCTTGAACGAGGCGGCTGCACTGAGTCCGGTAGCCTCTGCGAGTTGGCTGACCAGTTGCCATCCGTTCAGCGCATCCAGCAAATTGATATATCCAGGGCTTCCACACAACACCTGCAGGGGAAGATCCCCCACTTCCATGCTTATACGTGCATGTCCTTGGTTGGGATTGCATCCATACTTCAAATCCAAATGATCCACCTTCTACCTCCCACTCTCTGCATTGATCAAAAACAACTCAAAGGAACCGACCGAAAGATCGGTCTCCCGGACACAGAGTGCCACCCGGTACGATTCATCGAGACTCTTCCATATCTGGTTGGCTATCTCACCTCCCGATCCCTTCAAAACAACTTGTCTCGGTTTACCGGCAAAGGGGGGAAGAGGATTACCATCCCCTTCATAGGTATGAATGAGATGCCCTTCCCCTCTCCTCGGATGCGGGTAGGGAAAGAGGGCTCTCTCACACGCTTCCCTCTTCCTTCTCAGAATCGAGAGGGAGTACGCTCCGCCATCAGAAAAATCAACCAATCCACTGATACGGCTGGTATAGTTCGGGGCATCGGGTTCATAGGTGCGGCCCTCAAGTGCTTCTGCCATTCCCTTGCCTTCAGCAAGCGAGGAGAGGATGGTGTCGCTCTGGTCGCCATTGGAAACCACAAGCTTGGTTTCATACGTATCCATAGCACGGTAGATGATCAGGGAAGGGTCCTCAACCAAGCGCTCATCAATTGCCTCAGTCCTGACAGTCCCGGCATCTGCAACCAATCGACGGTTTTTGCTGTGTTCGCTTCGTGCGGTTATGAAGTAGGCGACAATACTCTTTCCTTCTTCGTTCAATCCACACACAATACCCCTTCCAGGATATCGTTGTGCCTGCAGTGCTTTGTTCAAATCCATTCCATACTCCAATAATTGACAATAGTGCTCCACGGTTTCAGGAAGCAATTTCCACTCGACTGTTTCCAGAATCCGCTTTGCCAGACTCTCCGGCGTATCGCCATCAAGCACCTCGAGCGAGCGCTGTGCGAGGATCGGACCGGCATCCGCTTCCTCACTGACGATGTGCACGGTTGCCCCGCTGAGTTTAACCCCACGTTCCAAGGCAGCCTCATGCACCCGCCTGCCATAATACCCTTTTCCACAGAAGCTGGGTATCAGGGAGGGGTGGATATTGAGAATCCTCTCAGGGTACTGCCTCACAACATTGCCACTGAGAATGGTCAAAAAACCAGCCAATACCACCAAATCTATACGGTAGGTTCCAAGCAAAGCCAAGAGTTCTGTTTCAAACCGTGCCCTCTTGAGTTGTTTTTTGTCAAGGGCAACAGCAGGAATTCCCTTCAGCTTTGCACGATCCAGGGCTTGTGCATCACTTCTGTCGCTGACTACCAGGACAACCGAACCATGATTGAGCAGGAGAGCATCAGCAGCATCAAGCATAGCTTGAAGGTTGGTCCCGCTTCCGCTTGCCAATACAGCGATACGGATCATGTGATCACCACCCCTTCTGATTCTGTCACTTCCCCAAGGACCCAAGCATCAGGAATAAGGGAGAGAGCAAGCTCAGCATCCTCTCCCTCGATGGCAAGCACCATTCCAACTCCCATGTTGAATGTGGCATACATGTCCTCGTCAGGAATTGATCCTGTTTGCTGGATAAGACCAAAGATTGGTTTCTGCTTGATAGATTCCACATTAATTGCGGCCCCAAGTCCAGCAGGAAGCATCCTGGGGATATTCTCATAGAATCCCCCTCCGGTAATGTGGCTTGCCCCCTTTATGGAAATCTTTTCGGCAAGTTCCAACACCTGGGAAACATAGATTCTTGTTGGTGTAAGCAACTCTTCGCCCAGGGTACAACCAAGTTCCTCATACCAATGAAAAAGCAAGGAAGGGTCACTATCCAGATCAAAGACCTGCCTGATGAGGGAGAATCCATTGGAGTGCACCCCGCTTGAAGGCAGTGCCAGGAGGCAGTCTCCACTCTTCATGGTGGATGGGTCGAAGATTCTTTCCTTTTCAGCCACAGCTACACAGAATCCTGCAAGGTCATACTCTCCCCTCTGGTAGAAACCCGGCATCTCTGCCGTCTCGCCCCCGATCAGGGCACATCCCGCCTGCAGGCACCCCTTGGAAACCCCTTTGACAATCTGTTCCACTTTCAGTGGAGCAAGCAGACCCAAGGCAATGTAATCAAGGAAGAGACGTGGCTTTGCACCGCAGCAGATGACATCGTTGACACACATGGCGACACAATCAATTCCTACTGAATCGTGGCGATCCAAGGCAAATGCTATCTTGAGCTTGGTACCTACCCCATCAGTACCACATACCAGAACGGGGTGGGGGGTGTCTTCCAGATCGAGTTCAAAGAGACCGGAGAAACCTCCGAGATCGGAGCGGACCCCGTCAATCATGGTGGAGGCCACATGCTTCTTCATCAGCTCAACGGCTTTATAGCCCCGCCTCACATCAACCCCAGCATCTGCATATCTTTGTGCTTGCATAACCAACTCCTATAACGCTTTGGGACAGGGATACTCACCGGTAAAACATGCTCGGCAGAACCCAATACCCGGATGATCTGAAAGCTTTATCACTTGGTCAGTAGTAAGGAATCCAAGTGAGTCGACACCAAGGATTGCCTCCATGGCCTTATGGTCATGATTACAGGCAAAAAGATCTTTCTTTGAATCAATATCCGTACCGTAATAACAGGGGAACAGAAAGGGAGGAGCCGATGAGCGCAAATGAACCTCTTTAGCTCCTGCTTCCCTAAGCAGGCGAACAATACGCTTGCTTGTGGTTCCCCTTACGATGGAGTCATCGATCAGGACCACTCGTTTCCCTCGCACCGTAGAGCTGATCGGATTGAGTTTGATACGTACCGTACTCTCCCGCTCACCCTGCTTCGGTTGGATGAATGTCCTGCCAATGTACTTGTTCTTGATAAACCCAATCCCATAGGGAATCCCTGACTGCCTGGAATACCCTATTGCAGCATCAATCCCACTATCAGGCACTCCTATGACCACATCTGCCTGAGAAGGGTGCTCCAGGGCGAGGAATGCCCCACTGCGGATTCTTGCCTCATGGACACTGATGGTGTCTATGACGCTGTCTGGACGTGCAAAATAGATGAGTTCAAAGACACAGAGGCTGGAATCCACGCTCTTGCAATGCTCTTTATTGGAATGGATCGTTCCATCCTTGCCGTCAATGATGCAGATCTCCCCAGGCTCAATATCCCGAAGGAACTGAGCCCCAACAGCATCAAGGGCACAACTTTCACTGGCAAATACATACCCATCTTCCACTTTGCCCAGACAGAGTGGACGGAACCCATGGGGGTCCCGCACGGCAATGAGCGAATCTTCACTCATCACCAGAAGGGAGTAGGCCCCCTTCACCTCATCCATGGTCTTGGAGAGAGCCTCTTCCAGGCTTTGGGATTCCAACCGGTGGCTGGTGAGAATATGGGCAAACACCTCCGTATCGCTCGAGGAGTGAAAAAGCGATCCTTTCAACTCCAAGGTACTACGAAGTTCCTGGTCATTGACCAGGTTCCCGTTGTGGGCCAGGGCAAGACTGCCCAGCATATGATGGAAAATCATTGGTTGGACATTCTCTGGGCTTCTCTCCCCGCTCGTCCCATAGCGGGTATGGGCGATAGCCATCCTTGAGGAGCCGGAGGGAAGCTCTGGGGGATGTTCAAAAACATCGGCAACCAAGCCCACATCCTTGGTTACGCTCAACATACCATCGCAGTTGAAGGCTATTCCACAACCCTCTTGCCCCCGATGCTGCAACGCATACAGACCCTTGAAACAAGCCTGGTTGACCGCCACCTTGGAGGGACTGTAGATGCCAAAAACACCACAAGCCTCATTGAGGGAACTCATCAGGCATCTCCCATCAGTCGTGACAATATTTCCTGATACGCTGCTTCCACATCCCCAAGGTCCCTTCTGAAGCGGTCCTTGTCCAACTTTCTGTTGGTTTTGGTATCCCAGAACCTGCAGGTATCGGGGGATATCTCATCGCTGAGGAGAAGCTGTCCACTAGAGGTCATCCCAAATTCCAACTTGAAATCGACCAAGGTAATGCCCAGGTCCTCAAGGTAGGAACAGAGTATCCCATTGATACGTAGCGCATAGTCGGTGATCAGCTGAACCTGTTCGTCTGTTGCCAGTGAGAGCGCCTGTATGTGATAGGTGTTCACCATGGGATCAGCCAGATCATCACGCTTGTAACAGAATTCCAAGACAGGGGTAGAGAGATGCACTCCCTCATCCAAACCGAGACGAGCCGAGAGAGAACCGGCAGCAATATTACGGACGATCACCTCCAGAGGTATGATCTTCACCGCCTTTACCAAGGTATCGGTGTCGCTGAGTTGCTCGACAAAGTGAGTCGGGATACCCTTCCCTTCCAAGAGTTGCATCATATGATTGGTGACCTTGTTGTTGATCGCCCCCTTGCCAAGTATCGAGCCTCGCTTCTTTCCATTGAATGCCGTGGCATCATCCTTGTAGGAGACAATGTACAAATCCTTGTCATCAGTCTCATACACCCGCTTCGCCTTCCCTTCGTAGAGCATGGTTCGCTTTTGCATCTGTATCCTCTCTTGTCAATTAAAAAGAGCCTTACCGGCTAGGGGTAAAGCTCCTATGGAAACGCTCATCAGCTTGGGCAACCTTTTCGGCCATCTCTCTTCTGCGCTCTTGTATGCGGAAAGCGAGCGCTTCATCGCCAAGGGCCAGAATCTGGGCAGCAAGCAGTGCTGCATTGGCCGCCCCATCAATGGCAACTGTTGCCACAGGATAGCCAGTGGGCATCTGTACGGTTGAAAGCAAGGCATCCATACCATCGAGTGAGGCTGAAAGGGGGATTCCTATGACGGGAAGCAAGCTTCTACTTGCCAGAACCCCTGCAAGGTGAGCAGCTTTCCCTGCCGCTGCGATAAGCACGGCATAACCCTCTCCAGCTGCATTCTCAGCGAATTGGATGGTAGCTTCACTACTTCTGTGTGCTGAGAGAATATGTGCCTCAAAGGGAATATCCAACTCTTGCAAGACCGTAAAGGCCCCTTCGACCAACGGTGCATCATGTTCGCTGCCAAGCAGCACAGCCACACGGTTTTTCTGGGTTGTTTGCATAGGCGTACCATAGCGAAAATGTTGCGGTTATGCAATACCCATGCAACAAAATATATACAGATATGTTAATGTGTCTTATGTCTTAGGCGTATTGTACTAATTCAAAAAGAGTTTTTCATTCTTTTGCAACAGTTTATGCAACAAAACAACAGTATCCTCAACACACAGGTCACAAGTTCGCAACACAATACCACTCTCATCACCCCTGAGTTCACTGCATACAAGTGTGCCGTTCTGCTCAAGGAAACCGTCCACAATCTCCCCAGCATAGTTATAGGAAGTCTGCTTTGTTGCAGCTTCTACACTACCACCACTGGTAAGCAAGCTGATGATCAGCACTGCTCCGCTGACAGCTCCGCAAGTTGCCTTATGGCCGCCCATACCCCCGCCGAAGGCTTCGCTCATGATGAATAGGTTCTTCTCGTCGATTCCCACGACATCGGCAAAGCTGCAGGCAACCGCCTGTGCACAGTTGTAACCCTTCTCCCTGAAAGCGTAGGCACGCTTTACATATTGCGTAGTAGTTATTGTTTCCATAGGGGTAATAGTATCGTTCTACGTTTCCGATTGCAAGAAGTTATGACCAGGTACCGTAGATATGACGCCCACATTCAGGACAGTGTGAGTGGTCAATAATACTCTCACGGAATACCCAGGAGCGGCGCACCAAAGAGGTCTTGCAATGTGGGCAGTAGGTATTCTGGTCCAAGGAAGAGTTTCCTGGGTAGATAAAAGGGATCTGGGAATCTTTGGCTACCTTGACCATCTCTTGCAAGAAATGCTCGCTGGTCTCCCTCTTCTGTTCTTTGTAACGAGGAAAATAACGACTCAGATGCCAGACCTGTACACCTGCTGAGTAAAGGCGCCTTCCAATGGAGGATATCATTTGTTTCGTATGTACCCCTTCCATAACCATGGTGGTTATCTCCAGATGAGCTTTGCTTGGAGCGATGTGTTCAATGGCCTTCCACACTGGACGAGAGCTTCCCCCACAGTAGTCCCGGTAGAATGCCTCATCCCCCTTGATGTCAATATTGAATGCATCGATGTATGGACTGATCCGGTTCAAAGCTTCTTCGCTGAAGCTACCATTGGTAACCATGATGGTTTTAAGTCCTTCTTGTTTTGCAAAGGTTGCCACCTCTACCATATAGTCCTGCCAAACCAAGGGCTCGCTATAGGTAAAACTGATGGAAGGACACCGGTTATCCCGAGCAAGCTGAACCACTTCCCTGGCAGTGTAATAGGTTCGCTGGGCTCCAGCCTCCCACGCTCTCTGGCTGATCGCATAGTTCTGGCAGAAGGTGCAAGTCAGGTTGCATCCAAACATTGCAATGGAGAGTGTATTGGTCCCCGGCAGGAAGTGGTAGAGAGGCTTCTTCTCAACAGGATCTATCGCACTTGAGACCAATCCTCCATAATTATGGGTAAAAATGGTATCTCCAGAACGTTCCCGAACCCCACAAAAACCAATTTCTCCATCCTTCAGTCTACAGTGACGGTAACAGAAATCACAAACAAGATACGCTGCTGTACTCACGACAAGTCCTCTACATACACTTCGGCTTGGAACACTTCAAAACGACAAGCTATGTCTGTATAGGCATCGCTTTCAAGGCCAGCCTTCCTTGAAAGCTGACTGAGCATGGTCTGTAGATCCCATCCCTGCTCTGTTGCCACCTGAGGGAGGAAAACTGCACGATGGTATCCATGACTCAGCAGCACCCCATCCACTCCTAGTCGTATTTGTTTCCAACTATCAATGACTTGCATCTTGGAAAGCAGGGAGATTTCGAGCACTACCTGTTCTAGTTCCTCTTGCTTGAGAGGGTGAAAACGGGGGTCACTGAAAGCAGACTCCCTTGCCAGTTTGGGTACCTCCTGCCAGAGAGGGCCCCTTCCCCAAAGGTTGCCGATACAGCCACGTAGGGCCCCTTCCTTTGTATGAATCGTGACAAAACACCCTGCCTCATGGGAAAAAGGAGGTCTATCTTCCCTCTTCAGTCGATCATAGATCGGCGTATCAGAGTGGGTAAGTGTACTTGTTATGGCTTCCCTAGCCAGCATCAAGAGAGTCTGTTGGTCAACACGGTTCATTCCCTACCTCCAAAGAATCGTTGAATAGGCGACAAAATTCGCGTCATGAGACGAAGACACATCGCTTGATGTGTAATAGTCTGCTACCCACCCCTTGCATTGCATCCGCCCGGCGATGGATGAGACCAACAAGGCAGCGGCGTAGCCGCATACAGTTGATTGCTTTGCGGCACAGAAGGCAAGTGCTTCTGAAACCCTTCCCTCACTGAGTAGATGAGCCAAGCTTAAATCATCTTCCTTTACCCTTCCCTCTGCCCTGCTTCCGTAGGGGGTGTAGGCGAAGCGGGGCCCATAGTGGGTAAAGTCACTGCTTGCAATGATTACCGTTCTTCCCATCTCAAGGTCCTCTCTTCCAAGCTCCTGTATCAACTGACCAGCAAGCTTTTCAATTGCTTCTGCCTCACTGAAGCGGGATATCATGGCAAGTGCAACCTTCACAGGACTCTCTTGTGCTGCAATGTATGGCAGGACCATCTCCAGGGCATGTTCACTCTGTATTGCAGAGAACCACTCTCTCTGCGCACTCGCAAGATTGAAAGCCTGAACATCACCGAGGGGAGTCCTCATTCCGGACAGTGGTGCACTGACGATGGTATTGGGAGGGAGTGTTGCATAGTGGCTTGGGCTGATCACCAGGATACGCTCGATCGAACCAAGGCCTGCGGTGAAAAAAGGAGCTATCCCACTGCTTGAGTAGAACAACCCTGCGTGAGGTAGCACAGCGAACCTATAGGGGCCTCTCTGATAGGTTTTCCGCTTCTTGCTCTCGTCTAACGACTCTGTTACCAACAGTCGCAATAGTTCTGAATCCTTTGGATACCAGGAACCCGCATATTGAGCATCTCTGATCATATTCATCGTGGCACCTCGTATATAATGATAGTCCACTGTGAAAGAATTGCAAGGTTACATCCACAAGGAAAAGCAAAGAGGCAACGTACCCGGCCGCAGGGATGACCAAGTACGTTGCCAAACGTGGAGGTAAAAGAAACTAATTACAATCAGAGACAGAAACGGAAGAGATATATCGCCAATCCTTGGGAAATATTTTCGATTTCCCGAGTACTGCAATTTCTTCACGGAAAATAATATCTTCACTACTCTTGCCGACAAGAAGAGAGAAAGCACCGCTCTCAAGGACTCTTCTTGCATCGCTACCAACAAACGAGAGCATGTCCGCAGGCAGGGTAAAGGAGAGACGTTTCTGCTCTCCCGGCTGCAATGAAACACGGCTGAAAGCTTTCAACTCTTTCACAGGGCGAACAATGGAGGCAACCTTATCCTGCACATAGACCTGCACGATTTCATCACCACTACAAGTCCCGTCGTTTCTCACTGTAAGGGAGAAGCGAAACTCTTCATCGCACTGAATCATTGGGTTTTCCACCTGGAAATCATCCCAGCTGAAAGTGGTATAACTCAGTCCATGCCCAAAGGGATACAAGGCTCCAAACTGTGGCTGGATCTTTAACCCACCAGCCTTCTTGAAGTGGTTATACGCGTACGGCATGGAGCCAGCACTCTTGGGAAACGAGAGCGTCGTTTTCCCACCTGGATTGTTCAACCCTACCAAGGTACGTGCGATAGCTTCCCCTCCCCCTTCACCGGGGAGCCAAGCAGCAAGAATGGCACTGGCATGTTCAACCGCTTCATGGATGGTGTATGGTCTTCCACTCACCAGAACAACCACCACAGGTTTTCCTGTAGCCAGCACCGCCTCCAAGAGTTCTTCTTGCACCCCGGGAAGCCTCAGGCTATCGGCATCAGAGCCTTCGCCGACTGTCCCCTGGCGAAACAGCCCAGCGATATCACCAACTACCAAGACCGTTACATCTGCGGAAGACGCAGCCTTGGCCGCTTTCTCTATTCCCTGGGTATCACTGCTAAGCTCATGGGATCCCTCTCCATCGTCTGGAACATCGCCTGGAAAGAAGATGGCTTTCTCCACCTTGCTCTCGTAGAGCATACACCCCGGCTCGAATATCAAGGGAATGTCTCCCAGAGACTCAGAGAGAGCACTACGAATGGTCCTTGCCTGCGGAGGGACTGTCTCTTCAGGGCCATGGGATCCCTGGAGATGAATCGGGGTCGAGTATCCACCGAACATCGCATACGGGTGGTCGGCAAGAGGCCCAATGAGGGCAACTGATCTTGCATTTCTCAAAGGAAGGACCCCATCATTCTTGAGTAGGACAAGAGACTTTTCAGCAACCTCTACTGCCAGTGCATGGCTCTTCTCTGTACCCAGTTCGATCGCCTCTTCCTTGATGAACGGATGCTCGAAAACGCCTTGGTTGTACTTCTCTTCCAATACACGGAGCACAGCCTCATCAAGTGCGTCATTAGAGATCAAGCCACGATACAAGGCTTCGATCAACCCTTCCTTGAATACGGTATACCCAGGCAATTCGATATCCATACCAGCATTGAATGCCAAAGCGGCGGCTTCAGCCATATCCCCTGCAACACGATGGTCATGGAGCAATTGCACAACTGCCTCATAATCTGCGACAACCAATCCATCGAAACCCCATCGCTGTTTAAGCAAGTCTGTCACCAAGGAGCGATTGCTGGTACAAGGAACACCATCAATATCATGATAAGCCGGCATTACTGAACCAGGGTGTGCATGACGGACAACCATCTCAAAGGGAAGTGCAAAGGTATTTTGCAGTTCTGTGGGGCCGATATGCACCGGCGCATGATTTCTCCCTCCCTCACTGGCAGAGTGCCCGACAAAATGCTTCAGTGTTGCAAGAGGACTTCGACTCTCTCCTTGCAGGCCTTGTACATACGAGATTCCCATGACTCCACACAGGTAAGGGTCTTCCCCGTAGGTCTCCTCAAGGCGTCCCCAACGGGCATCACGTGCAACATCCAGGACTGGAGCGAGGCCCTGATGTACCCCAAGACTCCTGAGTTCGTCCCCGATTGCTTTTCCTACGTTGCCCACCAAGGAAGGCTCCCAGGTGCTGCCGTAATTCAATGCAGAGGGAAAAATCGTTGCTCCCTTCACCATTGCACCAGTTAGGCATTCCTCATGCAGGAGAGCTGGAATACCCAAGCGGGTTTCCTTGATGAGATACCGCTGCAGCTCATTGATCGCCTTAGCTTGCTGGACTGGATTGTTTGCCATTGTCCCATAGGGGCGGGTGAGCTGGCCAATGCCTTTACCCAGCACATCTGCCTTGATATCTTCACTACGCATCTCAGCCTGCCCATACTCGCGTACATGCAATGAACCATCTATTCCTATTTCAAGCCATGCAGAAACCAACTGGGAGACTTTCTCTTCGATACTCATCTTCCTGAGCAGTTCCAAGGCACGTTCCTTATTCTGCTGCATAGTGTTAACAACTCCTTATTTCAGTATCCTTGTACCTCAAGACCGACTACTCTTTCAGTGCTCCTAGTGCAACTCCAGCAATAATGTGCTTCGAGAGAGAGAAGTAGACGATGAACAAGGGCAGAACTGTCATCGACAACCCCAAGTAAACCGCACCGTACTCTGTCTTGTAGATATCTCCCCTGAGCAGGCTGACCATGATGGGCATGGTATACTTGTTACCATCGGTAAGCAGAATCAAGGGTTCGAACAAACGATTCCAGTTGAATACAAAGGTGAAGATTGCCTGTGTCGCCATAGCCGGTTTCATGATAGGCAGTATGATCCTGTTGAAAGTATTGAACTCCCTAGAACCGTCTATTCTCGCAGAGTCAACAATATCCAACGAGAGAGATGCCATCAGGTACTGCCGCATAAAAAACACCATTGCAGGGGTTGCTGTTGCAGGTATGATCAGGGGCCAAAGACTGTTGGTCCACCCGATGCGATACATGAACTGGTAAAACCCGATACCACTTACCTGGGTTGGAATCATCATAACAGCCATGATGAAGGTAAAGAATGGCTGACGCAGTTTCCAGCTGTAGGCAACCAGGGCATACGCTGTAAGCGATGAGAAATATACCGCGCAAAGGGTTGCCCCTGTGCTGATGATCATGGAGTTAATAAAACCTACAACGGGGTCAAAGGTCTTTCCTTGGAGTATCTGCCAGTTGCTCATCAAGTACTTGGAAGGGATCAAGCCAATGGAACTTTGCTGTATCTCGAAGGTACTGCGTGTTGCGTTCATGAACATCACCCAGAAAGGGAATATGCTCAAAAGTGCCAAGAAAATACACACAATATAGATTCCTGTCTTTTTCAGGTTGGTAGTTGCTCTCATTCCTCTCATCGTACTCCCCCCATCCTCTTTTCTTCCTTCAGCCGGTTCTTTTCAAATTTCCTGAGTTTGATCTCAGCCCTGTCACGCATGGAATAGAACATGATGCCTGAGAGAACCAGGATGATGATGAAGACTATCATGCTTGCTGCCGATGCTCGGTTGTAGAGATAGCTTCCCGCGAAGGCTTGGTTGTAGATGAATACACTCGAGGTAAGTGTTGCATTGTCAGGTCCTCCCCAAAGGAAGAGCCTGGGGATATCGAACATCTGGATACCACCGATAAGGCCGGTTACCAGAACATATAGCAAAATGGTTTTCAGTCTGGGTAAGGTTATCCTGAAGAAAATCTGGGCAGGTGTTGCCCCATCTACCTCAGCAGCCTCAAACAAGGTTGGATTGATACCCAACACACCAGCGATCAGGATAATCATGGAGTGGCCATACCACATCCAGAACTGGATGAACGATACCACACCGCGGGCGGTTCCACTCTGCAGGTGGAAGTTCGATGGTGCATCCAGGATGCCCATTTTCATCAGTAAGTCATTGATTGGTCCCTTGGGATAGCCGGTAAGGGAGTTGAACAGGATTGCGATGGTTGCAGCGGTAATGATATTCGGCATATAAATCAATACCTTGAACAAGCCCTGTGCCTTAACCTTCAGTCTTCTATTGGTGAACCAAGCGGTCAACAACAGTGCCAAGAGAACCTGGGGAATGAAATTGAAAATCCAAATAATAAAGGTAGTTTGTAGTGACCGTAAGAAGGTCGCGTTGTTTAAGATACTTTTGTAATTCTGGAACGGATCTTCCAAGAACTTGAAGGTAGTTCGCCCCAGTCCCCTGAGGTCGGTAAACCCAATAACAACAGTATATATCGTCGGGTACAGATTAAAAATAAGAAAGGCAAGCACGAAAGGAATGGAAAACAGATATCCGTACTTAGCATAGCTGATGTTGTTTTTGCGCATGAGCAAGTCCTCCAGAAAAATTCACCGTGCATCGACCGATATCTTCCCTGCGATGCTTGGAGCAAAACAAGCCAGGTGCAGGGGTCACCTACACCTGGCAATCATTGATCCATTAATCAACGTCAATTGCGAGGTTGTCAGCAACCTGCTGCTTGAAGTCTGCGATGGCCTGGCTGCGGGTCTTGTTTCCGTAGCTGTATTCGCGGACCTGGTCACGCCAGTACATGTTGATGGTCTCATCATACTGGGTCTTGTTGGTGCCGGTAGCAAACTTGCCAGCGGGAACGAATACGTCGAACATATCCTGTCCACCGAGGAAGTCCAGGGTTCCGTCACTCTTGCTCATGACAGTACCGGAAGCAACGGTATCCTTGGTTCCACCAGGACCATTGAGTGTACCATTGGCCCAGTAGTACTGCAGACCGGTGTTGGAACTGTCGAGGGTAATCCACTCGATGATCTCACCAACTGCGTCCTTGACAGGGCTCTTGTCGTTTGCAAGTACCCAGGTACCACCCCAGAAGAAGCCAACAGGAGGTTCACAAACTGCCCAGTCACCATAGGTGCCTTCACCAGGTGCTGAACCGCCGCTGTTACCAGCCATGACGTAGTTGATCAACCAAGCTGGGCCGAAGAAACCGAAGATCTGCTTTTCGCCGGCGTCTTTCATGTCAGCGAACCATGCATCGGTCCAGTCACGGGTATCATTGTGGTAATCCTTGTCAATCAGCATCTTTGCAACATCAAGGAATGCTTCACGATCGGGATCGATGTAGAGTTTTCCGTCTACAATCCAGCCCTTATCGCTGCTGCCTTCGATGGCATGCCAGATGTCTCCATCACCACTGATGATTCCGTATCCTTTCTTCTTCAGGTCTTCTGCCGCCTTGAAGAACTTGTCCCAACCGGGACCGACTTTTGAAGTGATTACAGCAGGATCGTCAGTACCCCATACGTCCTTTGCAATAGAGCGGCGGTAGATAAATGCACCACCGGTAGCCTGGTAACCAAGGCCTACCAGATCGCCATCAGGATTGGTACCGATATCAACGGTGTACTGGGCAATGTCGGCTTCCTTGAGCTTGGCGTTTACATCGATACCAAGATCCTTGTAGGGAGCTGCAAAGTGAGCTGCGTCGCCCTGGGTGTACTTGAGTACAAATGCAGACTCAGCACAATAGATGTCAGGAGCATTCTCACCACTACTTGCCAATGCCTGGTCAAGTGCTGGTTGATATGCACCATCAGTGGTAGCAATGATGGTTGTGTTGATCTCATAATCGAAATCAGGATTCAGTTCTTTGTACTTCTCCAACATTTTGGGGACTTCATCAGTGAAGCTCCACAGGTTGATCACCTTACGAGCAGGTTTCGCTGCCTCTGCCTGTCCGGCTGCAAACAGTGAGAGACTCATGCAACAAATCAGCAACAGACTGACTACAATACGCATGTTCCGTTTCATACAGATTCCTCCTTACTTAACTCTATGTCAAACTGACATACAAATGAGACTTGCATAGATTTCCCGTGTATTCGTACAACGCCTGTACTGAACAGGGAGCCCTACAATCACCATGCTATGTGAACACCATGGAGAACGCCACTGGGCTTTTGCCTTGAAAATGAATAGGACAAATGTCCTATGATACTTACATCTCGTTGCTCTTCACCCATTTGATGGCAAACTTGCGCAGTGTTCCTGCGTCACTGATGGAGAGCTTATGACGGATATTGTCCCGGTAGACATTGATCGTCTTGACCGAGAGATTGAGCGTTTTCCCGATCTCAGAGACACCAAAGCCCTGTCCAAGCAAGCGGAGTACTTCCATTTCCCGGAGACTGAGCAGCTCAACCGGGTCAATCTCCTGCGAGGATTCCTGCAAGAGCATGGTGTCCAACATCCGTTCCCGCATATCATTTGAGAGATAGACCTTGCCCTTGAGCACTGTTTCAATTGCTTTGAGGAGCGAGGAAGCAGCTTCCTGCTTCATCACATATCCGCGTGCACCTGCCTTGAGTGCGCTGGAGGCATAGATAAGTTCATCATACATGGAGACAACAATGGAAAGCACCTCTGGCTTGCTTGCCTTGAGAGTTTTGACCAACTCCAATCCGTTCTCTTGCTGGAGTGAGATATCAACAAGGGCAACATCAACCTCTATCGTATCCAACAGGGTAAGTGCTTCAGTGATGGTGGTTGCCTGAGCTTGTACTTGGTAGGTTCTCACATTCTCTATGACGCTCACCAAACCTTGGCGGAAAAGCGGGTGGTCATCTACAATCAGAAATCGAACAGTTTTAGGCATTCACTACTCCTTGAATTCAATCAGCACGGTGGTTCCCTCATCATCACTCTCAAGGGTGAGCTTTGCATCGGCCATTGCAGCTCGGTTCTGCATAATTCTCAAGCCAAGCCCTTCTCCCTGTATATGCTGAGGGAGGCCTGTCCCATCATCGCGAACTTCCAGGGAGAGGATACGGGAATCCTCAGTAGCAAACTTTCTTGCTGAAGATATTTCTATATGCTTTGCTTTTGAGTGTTTTATGGCATTGGTCAATGCTTCTTGGACAATCCTGAAGATATTCAGCTCCCTTGTCTTGTCCTGAATGGAAAAGGCTGGGTCCACATTTACATCGATGTCGATTGCTACCAATCGTAGATTATCACCCACCAAGGCCTCCAGGCGTTCCAGGAAACTGTGGGGTTCCAATTCCATGGGCATCAGTCCACGGCTGATGGTCTTGATCTTCCCAATGGCCTCACCGAGATGCTCACTGATTTTCCTGAGACTCTCCTTCTGGGGTTCTTGATTGTTTCCGAGTTGTTGATGTGCCGATGAGGCAAGCAGGGAGATACCAAGAAGATACTGGCATAGGTCATCATGCAACTCCTGCCCGATACGTTCCATCGTCCTGGTGGAAATTTCCATGACTTCCTGTTCCAATTCGGTTCTTCGCCTGATCTCCTGGGAGAGATCCCTTGTTCGCAAAGCTACCTGCTCCTCGAGATTCTTCTCATGTTCCCTGATCTGCTGGAGAAGCAAGGAGCCTTTCAGGTTGCTGGAGATCTGCTCTTGCAATACATCATAGAGTGCAGGGCGGACAGTGCCAAAAGGAACCAGAAAATAGCCAAGAGGCTCATCAAGATAGACCAAGGGCAAGAGGACCCAACGCTGGGTCCTCCATTCAGGACTTAGGCTGGGGGGCAGAATCTGCTGGGCAGGAAAATCCATTGAGAACGCTGATAGCGGGAGTACTTCCTGTTGGACGGTCATCATAAGCCGAGCTTTTCGGTTGTGGTTCAGGAATCTCACCAGATATCCACGATCGATACCAAAGAGCTGCAACCCATGTTTCAAGTTGGTGATCAACTCCCCCATCTCAAAGGTACCGCTGAGCATGGCACTCACCTTTCTGAGGGTTTCAAATGAATTTTCTGCTGCCACCCGTCTTGCTGCCTGAAATCGTCCAATCTTATCACCAGTCAACGCACGAGCTGCACCCATGAGCATTGTGAGCGTCTTGGAGCTGAGCGTACTCTGATTGCGCGATTTATACTCCACCACTGAGAGATACTCGTTCCACCTATGGGGAGAACCACTCTCTGAGGCTGTGTCATCCAGCGCACGGTTGAGGCGGGCTATCATCTGGTGGTAGTCACCTCTCTGGACAAGCAGGATCAAGTCTTTTACTGCCAAGCGCTCAGCTGGGGTTGCATAGCTCGGCATCTCATGAAGCCCAGGGGTGAAGTGCACATGCGGATTGCAACCACAGGACTCCCTGATCACCGGTGAGCATGGCAGGGAGATGTGTTCTTCCTCCCCTCCAGCCATGATCCTATCAAGAATATCGATCGCAATGACACCCATCTCATGCAACGGCTGCACTACAGTCGTAAGTGGAGGGATGCTGTAACGAGAAAGATCAATCCCGTCAAAACCAATTAGGGAAACATCATCTGGTACACGGATATTCCATTTCAAGAGTTCTTGCATGGCACCAAAAGCCATTTGATCATTGAGGCAGATCAAGGCATCAAAAGAGCACCCCGCTTCCATGAAGTATCGTACTACTTCACTCCCTGATTCATTGGTAAAAGTTCCTGATCTGACCAGTTTCTCGTCAATAGGGATATCATTATCTTCAAGTGCCTGTCTACATGCCTGAAGTCTCTTGACTGACTCCTCATGGGTCTTCGGCCCTGTAATAATAGCGAACCGGCGTCTGTGATGAACTGTCACCAAGTGGTCCACCAAAGCACGCATGCTCTCTTCCCCTTCTGCAGTAATGTCACTCATGCCCTGCATGTGCATACCTATCGATACCCTGGGGAGCGCAGACCATGGAGCAAAAAACTTATTCAGGTCCATGGTGGTAAAATATGATGCAAGTGAAGAGGCAACAATAATCAGGCCATCAATGGTCTGCTCGGATGCAAGGTGATATGCGAGGT
Organism: uncultured Sphaerochaeta sp.; assembly: GCF_963677315.1. Lineage (NCBI taxonomy): Bacteria > Pseudomonadati > Spirochaetota > Spirochaetia > Spirochaetales > Sphaerochaetaceae > Sphaerochaeta > uncultured Sphaerochaeta sp. Next base: position 481,666 of record NZ_OY781940.1, read on the forward strand.
TGGATGAGGCTTCACTGGCAATAGGGGATCCAAGGCGGGAGCCAATAAAGGAGATGGTTCCCATCTGCCGCTTTGCTGCTTCCCTTTCAATGGCATGCCAGATGGCCGACTGATATTCATCGTCCAAGCCTGCGGTGAATATTCCGATGCAACGCTGTGAATCCTGCATGAAAGATGGCTCCTCCTCACTGGTGTACCTTATCTATGATAGACCATACAAAGGAGTTTGCAAGGATAGGGTTGGAAAATAAACAAAGAGAATTTCTCACTGTTGGATGGAGTCTCTCATGGGCCAAGGTAGCAAGTTATTCAACAGGTTGTTAAAACGAGCGGTACGTGGCGACATATCACGTATCAGGAGGGACGGGCTTCCGTATCAAGATACATCAACTGCATCAGTTTAAAGTAGCCACATATCACCACCAATTCGGCACTCTCCTCAACCAGTGTCATGAGGGATGAACGTGTACCAAGGATATTATATAAATAGGCTTCACCAACTTCCAAGGCCAAGATGGTTCCGATTGCAATTGCAATAATTAATAAGATGCGTTTGAGCTTACCCCAGGTTTCCGAGGCAACAAATCTCATGACATCCCGTACTGTATAAGCAAACAAGACAAATCCACCTAACATAATTGGACCGTATATGAAGACCCATGCGAAGCCTTCCAGGAATGTCCCAGATCCCAAGTTGGTTGCATCTCCAATCTTCTCACCAATCCTTTCATGTATGCCGAGCATCTCGTCAGCAGCCAGGAATACGGCAGCAGCAGTGAGTGCCAGGAAAAAAAGTCTCGAGATTGAAGAAATAACCTTATTGGTATCGGAACGTACTATCGCATAGGCAGGAAGAAAACAGAGAAACATGCCAATCGATTCAAGCCATGTCGCAAACGATCCCTCAATTCTTAGGTCAAGCTCATACCACAAGCCGGTGAAACCTAATGCATCATACTGTGTGAATTCGTTGATGATCATCCAGAGGACCAAAACCATGCTAAGCGTCAACAGTATCTGATAAACATCTTGGAGCATCCGTGTCATTTTCATAATCTAATTTATTTCCTTTTTTCCAGGATGATTTTTTTCTTTCTCTACAATGAAACAGCCAGTACTGTTGGGTTCCCCCTATTGCCAGATGGATAACTGATATGCATCGTCCATGCCTGCGGTGAATATCTCGATGCAACACTTTGAATCGTGCAAAAAAACGCTCCCTTCTCACTGGTGTACCTTACCTATGATAGACCATACAAAGGAGTTTGCAAGGATAGGTTTGAAAATATTACAAAGAAGAAAAGCTCACTAATTATTCCACCGTTCAAGCTTGGGAATGTTTCGTGTAGCCAACCAAGCAAACAGGCCATTGAAGCCATCTGCTTTCATCTCATTCATGCAATACTTCTGCATCTGCTGCGCATTGGTAACCTCTGGTGGTGTCAGGAATTCTCCATCCCTATAGCACATAGAGCAGTATATCTCACTGACCGATCCATCCTTCTCAGTCCCTCCACCCTGCTTATCCTTGTCCATAGGGTATCCACAGCTCTGACAAAATTTTCTTCGTGGCATAGCATGCTCCTATACGTTTATTACTCATTATATCATGGGTCTGCAGTACCGTATGCTTTCCCTCCCCTGTTTCCTTTTCTGTAATAGTTGCTTCTATTGATACCAGAAACACTTGAGTATAGGGACTGTGTCGGTAAGAATATATCTATGTAGGCCGCTTACACTATCCGGCGATTCAAAGAGACATACGAGTGCCTAGGAGAAGACAAGTGAAAGCAATCGTTTATGAGAAAGTGAAATCATCGAAGGCATTGGTCCTTCGTGATGTTGCAAAACCAATTCCTGCCACCCGTGAAGTATTGGTACGCATTCATGCTGCATCGGTGAATGCGCTTGATTACCGTCCTATGCAGATGGGTGTCGGTATACCGAAGAGCCGGATATTCGGAGCTGATATCGTGGGTATGGTAGAAGCGGTGGGTAGAGATGCCACCACCTTCAAACCCGGTGATATGGTGGTCGGTGATATCTCGGGAGACGGATGTGGAGGCTTTGCAGAATATGTTGCTGTAGATGAGAAGGTGTTGGCCTTGAAGCCATCCGCGATTTCCGATGAACTCGCTGCCGCCCTTCCTGTAGCAGCAGTCACTGCCTTGCAGGCATTGCGTGACAAGGGAGAGGTCAAAGCGGGTATGAGTCTACTCATCTACGGAGCGGGAGGCGGCGTCGGCACCTATGCTGTTCAACTAGCAAGTTATTTAGGTGCTCAGGTGACTGCCGTCTGCAGTACCCGCAATACTGCACTTGTACGCAACCTGGGAGCAAGCGAGGTTATCGATTACACGAGTGAGGATATTACCACCAGCGGCCGTCTCTTCGACCGGATTATCGCTATAAATGGGTACCACCGGCTTTCAGCGTATAAGCATCTCCTCACGCCTCACGGAATATTCGTTATGGTGGGAGGTTCCTTGAAACAGATATTCACTTCTCTTCTCTTTGGATCGTTGATGTCGGTAGGGTCCAAGAAAATGCGTACACTGGCGGCAAAACCCAATAGGGAGGACCTGGAATTTGTTCTGGACTTGGTAGCCTCCGGCAAGATTCATCCAGTCATAGATCGGTGCTATCCGCTGGAGCAAACTGCAGAGGCAATGAGTTATGTGAGCGAAGGGCATGCCCAGGGCAAGGTGGTCATTACAGTGACCTCCCAATCAGGGCCGATGTGATGTTTTTCTTGAGTCAAACTCAGGCTCAAGACGCAAGGAAGGCAACCCGCTGTATGACCATTGATGGTGAGGCTTCACCAGTACCTGTGGATGAAGCCTTTTCATTGCTTCATAGAAAGAGAATCCTGTTATTATTAATAATTGTAATTCAGAATGCGAAGTAAAACGCGCATTTTATTGTCATTTCTCTCAATACATGGTATATTACTATTGTGAAATTCAGTTTTGCCAACAAGCATCTTGAAATCCTCTATACAAGTGGGAAGTCAAAAAAATACCATCTAGAAAAACAGGTGCTTCAAGGATTCTTTGAGGTTGTAGCGGCCATTGATGCAGCACAAGATATTCATGACCTACAGATGCGACCATCTCTACATTTCGAAAGACTCAGAGGAACAGAAAAACGCTTTTCCCTGCGTATCACCAGAAAATATCGACTTGAAGTCGAGATAGACTGGGAAAACGAGGAAAAGACGATGGGAATTGTAGAAATAGAGGAATTGAGCAAACACTATGAATAGGAGGACGATACCATGGGTAATACTGTGAAACCTTTTCTCAACATCAGCACTGGCGATATGATCAGAAGAGAGTTGGAATTCCTGGGCTGGACCCAAGAAGATCTCGCCCAAGTTACCAATATATCCCGCAAGACCTTGAGCAATATCATGAATGCAAAACAAAAACTCCAAATGGAGCATGCCTGGGCATTGGCAGAGGCACTCGGGGGAAGTGCGGAATCTTGGATGCACATAGATACGAGGTATTGGCTGAATGCAACAGGCCAAAGCGCAGAACCTTCACAAACGGAGAGAAGAGCCCGAATACGAAAGTATGTACCCGTTTTGGAGATGCAAAGAAAGGGTTGGTATAATGAGGGTAAAAGTGCCGATACGTATGAATCTACCTACCGCGCAATATGGAGTGAAGAAGATCCCGATATCACCTTCAACGTCTATGAAACATATGGAAAAGGCGCCAGATACTGTGCTGGACGTTCTCGTGTCGACAATACATACACTGAAAACTACTGCATCACTTGGTACCAGATTGCAAAAAGACGATGCAAAGAAATACAAGTTCCTCCTTACAGCTCAGAAAAACTCAAGTATCTATCCAAAAGTCTGTTGCAATATACCGTACGAGAGGGGGGTGTTATTGACGTCATTCACGACTTGAATGAAGCAGGCGTCATTTTTCTCGTTCAATCCCATCTATCAAAGACATCTCTGGACGGAGCGTCCTTCTTCTGTAATGATCATCCGGTAATCGTATACACTGCACGCTACGATAGAATAGATAATTTCTGGTTTACGTTGGCTCATGAGATTGCACATCTTTTACTCCACTTCAAGCAAAGTACTGAGAAGATTTTCCTTGATGACCTCATGGACAAAACAGAGAGATCAACGCTGGAGCAAGAAGCTGATGCAAAAGCTGAAGAAATTCTTCGAGTAAAGCAGATTCTTGCATGTGTAGAACCATTTAGAAATTATATATCGGAGGTAAAATTGGTACAAATCGCTTCTGAGATTGGTATTGATGTATCATTGCTGTTGGGTATTCTGCAATTCTACGGATATGTGGATTACAGAAAACTCAACAAGTTCAAGAAACAGGTAAAAGTACTTTTTCCTCGCCATATCGTCATGTAATTGATTTCCGATAAAAAGATCTCACTAACTGAAATATTCGAAACGCTAAAAGAATTGGAAGAACAGATAAACAACCTAAGGCCAACCTCAATATCGTAATCCGAGAACAGAAGAAGAGGCTTCTATCGTTGAGGAACCATAGCCAAGAGTCAGGTCGTCTGCTATCTGGCCACAGCTCAGGCTCAAGACACAAGAAAGGCAACCCGCTGTACGACCATTGTCGCCTAACAAGTTGCCTAGTAGTCTGGTAGAATAAGGAATCACCGTCCTGCCGTGTGCCTTTGCACGTGCGGCAGTCCATTCTTCAAACCAACTGTTTAGCAGGGGTAGGACTCGGACCTACGACCTTCGGGTTATGAGCCCGACGAGCTGCCAACTGCTCCACCCTGCGTCGAATTTCTTCTGTACTATACGGAAAAAGGAAAATCTTGTCAACCAGCATTGTAATTAATGCTATAAAAATAATTTAACACCTTGCAACGGTTGTAGTTATTGGGTATGGTATTTCAACGCATAAAAGCCTTATGCTTTTACAGCATGTCTGGTACTATATACACAACGTTTCCCAATGAAACGTGAAGGAGCCTGGTACGAGTAAGAAAGTGGTTATCCTAGGTGCGGGAAGACGCGGCATGGGAATGGCAAAACAACTCATTACAGATGGTAAGGATGTAGTAATCCTTGACAACTCGTTTGAAAGAGTCGAAATGGCTGTTTCCAAACTCGATTGTCTTGGTGTGCTGGGCAACGGCACCGACATAGACAAGCTCACTGAAGCAGGAGTCGAGCAAGCAGAAGCCTTTATTGCAGTAACCAACAGTGACGAAATAAACCTGGTCTCATGCGGGCTGGTCTCCTCATCATTCCCAAATACCAAAACCGTTGCGGCAATACGATCCCTGATCTACACCGGCAGTGGTGGCCTTAAGGAAGGATTGCTCGGCATTGATTATATCGTAAATCCCAATGCAGAAACGGCACGATCGATCTTTACCATCATAGAACAAGGGGTTAACGGAAACCTCTTGGCATTCAGTAACTCCAAGCTACTGCTCTATAATTTCTATATCGAAAAAAACAGTACCTATGTAGGGACCACCGTCAGTGAGATGCGCAACAAACTCAACGCTGAGTTTGTTATCGCTTCCATCAAACGAAGGGGACAGGTCCTCGTTCCTTCAGGAGAAACCACCATACAGGCTGAGGATACACTGAGCATCATAGCTGAATCGCAGGAAGTCACCGATATACTGAAAACAGTCGGGAAGCTCCAGAAAAGACCCAACAACATGGTGCTGGTCGGCGCAAGTAAAATCACCAGAGCTCTACTGAACCGGATGAGCCCTGCAATGCGTTCCAAGGTCACCATCGTCGACCAAGATCCTGAGGTTTGCAAGGAATTCTCAGAGCGCTTTCGTGAGATTCTGGTTATCAAGGCCGATATCACCGACGAAGACATCATGGCAGAGGAACAGCTGGGAAGCTACGATCTTCTTATCGCCCTTACCGACAATGATGAATTGAACATCATCACCGCAAGTTACGCAAAACGTATCGGGATCATGCGGTCCATGGCTCTTATCAAGCAAAACAACAACTATTCACGTATGGCTTCCTACCTTGGAATCGATGTGGTCATCTCTACCACCGACACCACCGTAGAGTCCTTGCTTCGCTATCTCAGGGGGAGCAATGTATCGAGTGTTCACTCACTCTTCAACGGACAGCTCGAGGTGTATGAATTCATCATCCACGCAGACAGTGAGGTGTGCGGCAAGCAGTTGAAAGACATCAATATGAGAAAGAAAGCAATAGTTGCAGGCATTACCAACAATGAAGGGAAGAGTATCATTCCCAATGGGTATTCCACCCTCAATGAAGGGGATACTGTTGTCGTAGCAGCACTCAGGCAAGCTACTGAGTTCATCCAAAAACTCTTTGGGTAGGATTAGCATGATAAATTGGAAACTGGACCTTCGGCTGTTATCATTTATTGTACTCTTTATTGGCCTGCTTATGGGCATCCCTACTGCCCTGGCATTCAATTATCAGGAAACAGATGCCATCAAAGGATTTTTGGTAGCATATGCTGCCATAGCAATCTTCAGTACCACTATCCTTATCAGTACCGGAAAGTCACAGAATAAGCAGATGCTCGCTCGTGATGGGTACCTCGTGGTAACCCTGACATGGGTAATCGCAACTGCATTTTCAGCCATCCCATTGGTAGCCAGCGGAGCCTATGTGGACTATCCCAGCGCCTACTTTGAGATCATGAGTGGATTCACTACCACAGGAGCCACGGTACTGCCGGAAATTGAGAGTCTACCCAAATCCATCCTGTTCTGGCGTTCACAGACCAACTGGTTGGGGGGTATGGGAATCGTGGTACTCTTCGTAGCGTTGCTACCAGCCCTTGGGGTGAGCGGAGCACTGCTCGTTGGAGCTGAAACTGTTGGCCCAACAAAGGACAAGCTTACTCCCAAGATCAAGAATACTGCCCTCATTCTCTGGTCGATCTATATCGGTTTCTCTGTACTCGAAACCATCTTACTTCTCTTGGGCGGACTTTCTCTCTATGATGCAGTTACCGTTACCTTTTCAACCATGGCCGCAGCCGGATTCTGTGTAAAGAATTCATCCATCGGGACATTCTCAAGCCTCTATGTAGATGTTGTGGTAACCATATTCATGCTCATTGCAGGAGCTAACTTCGCACTCTACTACAAGGCCATCAGTGGAAGACTAAAATCCGTTCTGAGGGATGGTGAGCTTCGCTTCTATCTTGGTATCTGGGCATTGGTGGCACTGCTTGCAGCTTGGCATCTCACATTTTCAAATACCTATGGTTCCTTCGGTGAGTCTTTCCGCTACAGTGCATTTCTCACTGCATCCATTCTCACCACCACAGGGTTTGCTACCACTGACTATGTGCTCTGGCCTGCCTTTCCCCAGCTGCTGTTCTTCCTGCTCTTCTTCATCGGAGGATCGGCAGGATCAGCCGGAGGTGGTGTCAAGGTGGTCAGGATTGCCACGCTCTTCAAGATGGGGAGAGCCCACATCAAACAGAGAATTCACCCGAAAGGAATTTTCCAGGTAAGGGTCGGCCATACTACCGTTCCAGAAGAACTGATGCGTTCCATTGCGACCTTCTTTGGTGTTTACATATTTACAGGAGTTATTGGAGCCGTTCTGATCTCCTTGAGTGGACTTGACCCCTTTTCCAGTGTGGCCGCATCTTTCCTATGCCTTGGAAATATCGGAATTGGGTTTGCTGAGGTCGGCCCCACAGGCAATTTTGCCTTTCTTCCCTCAGCCCTGAAATGGGTGTGTGCCTTCCTGATGCTGGTAGGCCGTCTTGAATTGTTTACCGTTTTTGTCCTGTTTTCAAAACATTTCTGGAAGCGTTGATAGAAAAACCATAGCTTGTCTGACATGTGGGTGGATTTTTTTCCACAGATTCCGTAAGATGGCAAAAAACCGGGTCAGTACACCCGATATGTGAAAGGAGCCCCAGATGAAAAACATCCTCTTGATCCCCGATTCCTTCAAGGGAACCATGAGTTCTGAACAGATCTGTTCCATCATGGACAGAGCTATCAAGCGCCACTACAGCGATGCAAAAGTCACCAGTATCCCGGTCGCAGACGGAGGAGAAGGGAGCGTAGATGCTTTTCTTCAAGCCCTCGGTGGGGAGAAACGTATCGTAACTGTGCAAGGCCCCTTTGGACAACTCATGGAAAGTTTCTATGGTATCATCAAGGGCGATACTGCTGTCATCGAGATGGCTTCCTGCGCAGGGCTTCCCCTGGTAGGAGATGAACTCCGCCCGGACAAGACCACAACCTATGGCGTTGGACAGCTTATGCTTGATGCAGCAAAAAACGGTTGCAAGCACATCATCGTCGGTCTTGGAGGCAGTTCCACCAATGATGGTGGGTGCGGTGCAGCAGCTGCTTGCGGGGTAGTGTTCAAGGATAAGGATGGCAATGCATTTGTTCCTACCGGTGGGACCATGGATCAGGTCGTATCGATTGACACATCAGATCTCGATCCAGCTCTCAAGCAGGTAACCATCACCACCATGTGTGACATCGACAACCCATTCCATGGGACCAATGGTGCAGCCTATATTTTCGGACCACAGAAAGGCGCAGATCCTGAGATGGTAAAAGTACTGGATTCCAATCTAAAAAGTCTTGCTGGAGTAATCCAGAAAGATCTGGGTATTGATGTACAGGCAATCCCTGGCAGTGGAGCAGCAGGTGGAATGGGTGGCGGCATGGCTGCCTTCTTCTCCTCTATCCTACAGATGGGAATCGAGACCGTATTGGATACCGTCAACTTCGATTCCCTGCTCAAGGATGCAGACCTGGTTCTGACCGGAGAAGGAAAGATTGATGGACAGTCACTCAGGGGCAAGGTTGTTATAGGGGTATCCAGACGCGCCAAGAAAGCCAAGGTTCCGGTACTCGCTATTGTCGGGGATATCGGGGATGACGTGGATGGTGCCTATGATGAGGGTGTCACTGGAATCTTCTCAATCAACCGTGTCGCAGTTGAGTTTAAGAAGGCCAAGGGCCGGGCTCCCGAGGATATGGAGAAGACCATCGACAACCTGATGCGATTCACCAAGCAGATGGGACTATGAAGCGAACAGCATTGATAGAGAGGCTCAGCGAACTTGCTGAGCCTTCTTATCGCTCATTTCAACAGAAACTACAAGTCTCACAAGGACAGATGTATGGAGTCAGGGCTCCCGCACTGCAGAAGTTGGCAAAACATATTGCTTCTACATATGGGGTCCTTGCTCTTACCGAGCTACTCAGCTATAAAGCACTCTCCTATGAGGAGACCATCATCCTCTACAAGCTATTCGGCCAGATTACGCTCACAGAAGCAGAGCGGTTATCCTATTTGCCAAAAATGTTGCCCTATAACGACAGTTGGGCCACCAATGATTGCCTTGCCTCTGAGATGAAATGGATACAGAAGAACAGGGAACACTACTACCCCTATTTCAGTACGTTGCTGACCCACGAAGCTCCCTATGACAAGCGCCTGGGAGTTGTCACCCTGATGCTGTATTACCTTGAACCTGACACCTTTGGGGAGGTTCTCAAGATACTCTCCACTGTGGAGAGTGGGCACTACTATGTTATGATGGCACTTGCTTGGGCATACGCAAGTGCATACTGCAAGGACAAAGAAACAACCCTTCCCTATCTGCAACCAGGACGGCTTGCTGAACCGCTAAGGAGGAAGGCCATTCAGAAGTGTATTGAATCACGCTTAGTCAGTGATAAGGACAAAACATCACTCAAGGCGCTCAGGCAAGTACCCTAAGGGCATTCTCTGACCACATCCCTTCAAGATCCTTCGTTGAAAATCCTTGCTTGGCTAGTGCATCCCAAAGTCGGTCCATCTTCGTATAGTGATCGATCTCCAATGTCCCATAGATCCCATCAAAATCTGTCCCCACAGCAATTACCTGAGATCCTCCAACTTGTTTGAGATGACATGCATGTCTTACCATAGCCTCCAAGCTGCTGTGCTGCCAATCTTCTGAAAGAAAGGAAGGGCAGAAATTCAGTCCAACCACACCACCAGCATCCGCAATCTTTCGGATCATCGCATCACTGAGATTCCTGCTGTGGTTGGTGATCGCCCTACAGTTGGAATGACTCGCGATGAATGGTCTTCCAGCAACCTTCGCTACATCATAGAAACCATCATCATTAAGATGCGAAACATCAACCAGAATGTTATGACGTTCCATCTCTGCGATCACATCGTAGCAGAATGGTTTCAGTCCACCACTCATGTGGTTTGGAAAGGCTAGATCATTCTCCTTGTTCCAGATCAGGGTGGCCATCCTCACACCCCAGGAAGCAAGGATGGAAATCCGATTCAGCTCCCCTTCCAGTATCTGAAACTCCTCACAGCTCAGTAAGGCACCCTGGACAGGATTGTTGCGTATCTCCTCGGCAGTCCTCACCTGGCCAATCCGATGCCCAGCGAGGGAGATTTCCTCTAAGAAGCGGTCATGCATCCGCACTACCGTCTCCCAGGGAACAATCCCTTGCTCCAAGGGAACATAGAGGGCAAAGGTAGTGGTAATGCTTCCTGCCATCTCCATCCACCTTACATCAGTATGTCCATCATTCTCGATGAGAGAACCATGTGACTCTCCAGCCTCTAGTGCATAGATGGTGTCACAATGTAAATCGATAAGTGGATACATAAAAAAGTTCCCCCGGGTAGTTGCCGATAGCAAATAATTGTAGTATGTTACCTATACAATACAAGAAACACAAAACGTAGTAAACGTACAGAATAGGAGTTTAAGATGGTTAAAAATGTAACAAAGAGCACATATGAAGCTGAAGTTTTGAAGAGTGATGTTCCCGTTGTAGTTGATTTCTGGGCACCATGGTGCGGTCCTTGCCGTATGCAGGGCCCCATCCTTGATCAGCTCGACAAAGAAATGGATGGAAAAATGAAGGTCGTCAAAGTGAATGTTGATGAAGAAGGCGAATTGGCCATGACCTTTGGCGTGCAGTCCATTCCCACCTTGCTTTTCTACAAGGACGGTAAAGTTGTGGACAAGGCAATTGGCGTACGTGACGCAACAGCTGTGAAGAAGGCTCTCGGCCTCTAAGCCTGAACGAAATCACGCACAGACCCACAGGGCATGACTCTGTGGGTTATTTTTTCATTCCATGATTCTTTTTGGAGAAACTTATCTAGTATGTGTTGACAGATTGTTTCTGTTTATAGTAACATCACACCCAACACAAGGAGATATCCAATGCAGAACATGCTTACCAAAGAGATCAACACCACAAACCTACCTGACTCAGACGGTCGTTTCGGAGAATTCGGAGGTTCCTACATTCCTCCCCAGCTACAAACTGTCATGGATGAGGTAACCAAAGCATACGAGGAAATCGTACAAGATCCAGCATTCCTTGAAGAGCTCAGCTCGCTCCAGCGGCATTATGTGGGAAGACCCAGTCCTGTCTATCATGCAAAACGCCTCAGCGAAGCGGTTGGCGGGGCACAGATTTATCTCAAACGTGAAGACCTGAACCATACTGGTGCACACAAGATCAACCACTGTATCGGAGAAGTGTTGCTTGCTAAGAAACTGGGAAAGAAAAAGGTCATTGCTGAAACTGGTGCAGGACAACATGGAGTTGCCCTTGCAACTGCAGCGGCCTTGCTTGGACTTGAGTGTGATATCTACATGGGAGAGGTCGACATCAAGAAAGAGGCTCCCAATGTAAGCAGGATGAAAATCCTAGGTGCCCAGGTCATCGAAGTCACCAGAGGAACAAAAACACTCAAGGATGCAGTGGATGCAGCCTTTGAAGCCTATCTGGGTGATCCCGATACCCAGATTTACTGTATAGGCTCTGTGGTTGGACCCCACCCCTTCCCCATGATGGTAAGAGATTTCCAGAGTGTAGTGGGAATCGAGGCAAAGGCACAGATCCAAGAGTTGGCCGGCCGTCTCCCTGAAGCTGTGGTTGCATGTGTGGGAGGAGGGTCGAATGCCATGGGTATCTTCAGTGCCTTCCTCGAAGACTCCAAGGTTGCGCTCTACGGAGTCGAACCAGCTGGAAAAGGATTGGATACCCCCGACCATGCAGCAACCATTACAAAGGGCTCGGTAGGGATCCTACATGGATTCAAGAGTCTCTTGTTGCAGGATGAGAGTGGGGAACCACTTCCTGTTTACTCCATTGCCAGTGGTTTGGATTATCCTGGAGTTGGGCCCCAGCACAGCTACCTGAAAACCATCGGAAGAGTCAACTATGATAGTGCAACCGACCATGAGGCTGTCGAGGCTTTCTACGGACTGAGCAGAATGGAAGGTATCATCCCAGCTCTGGAGTCGAGCCACGCTGTTGCTCACGCCATCAAGCTTGCAAAGACCATGAAGAAGGATGAGATAATTCTGGTCAATCTCTCAGGACGAGGGGATAAGGATATCGATTATGTCCTGGAGCATTACCCCTTGATGGAGTATGAACCAACGGGCAAGGAGAATGGATTCGAGGATTTCCTCTCGCATATCAAGAAACAATAATATTTTATCTCTGGAATCTATACAAAAGGTCGGTCTCGATGAGGCCGACCTTTCTGTTCTCCTGATACTATGTGGAAGATATTTCTATCCTTTCAATTGAAAATATTCATCCAGGTTCTCCAGATACACTAGTCCCTTCTCTTTCAAACGCGGACGCATGTTGTAGATATCAAGACCGAGCGTACCTTCCGCAAACATCGCTCGCTTCTCTGCTTCTTTCCTCTCACGCTCCAATCCTTTCTTGAGCACTTTATCAGCTTCCAAGCGCTCTACAATGACCACACCATCATCATCGGCTACCACCACATCCCCGGGATTAACCACCTGACCTGCACAGACGATGGGAATATTGACCGCACCGAGGGTCTCCTTCACCGTACCTTGCGCACTTACGGCTTTGGACCATACAGGGAATCCCATATCCTGAAAGGATGCAGTGTCCCTTACTCCGCCTTCAATGACAAGCCCTCTCACACCCCGAGCCATAGCAGACTCTGCCAAGAGGTCCCCAAAGAATCCACTGTCACAGTCGGAAGTGCAGGCAGCAATGAGCACATCTCCTGGTTTACAAAGTTCCATCGCTACATGAATCATCCAGTTATCACCCGGTTGCAACAAGACGGTGACAGCACTTCCCGCAATCTGGGCATGTGGATAAACAGGCCTGATATAGGGTTTCAGATAGCCCGTCCTTCCCTGTGCCTCATGTACTGTGGCAACTCCAAGTTTGCCCAAGGCATCTATCGTTTCACTATTTGCACGTTCAATATTCTTAACTGCTACTGTCTTCATACATTATCCTCTTCTGGTAGTAATAGTTCGCCACGGCTGAGTGCACGGGCTGTGCGAATAACTCCCGCACTCTTGACGATGGGGATATCTGTCCCTGCCTCAAGTTCAAGGCTTACCCCGATGCTCCCCGAAGGGTGCTCTACAAGGTATGAATCACCTGTGTAATGTTCTGGTAGTACTGCGACCTTCTGTGCAACGGTTCCTGGTACTAGACAACCTGTTGCTACAGTGACCGCTGCAAGAACCCCAACCGCTGCATGTACCCGATGGGGAATGAAACTTCTTGTGGAAACAATTCCTTCAGCTCGCGGGGGGGCTATGAGTGTCATCTTGGGAACGACTTTCTCACGTACATCCCCTAGGTTCATCATATGCCCTGCTTTCAGCCTGATGCTCTCAAGGCGCTGCTTGAGTTCAAGGTCATCAGAAAGTTCATCGGGAGACTCATAGCCGCTTTTCCCAAGATCTTCTGCTCGAATAAGGACAACCGGCATCCCGTTATCGAGACAGGTAACAGGGATATCATCAATGATATCGATCTTGTTCCCTGTAGGCAGCAATGCTCCACAGGTTGCTCCTGTTATGCCTTCATACAAGCAACTGATCGGGGCTGAAGTCCCTGGAACGCCATCAATTGAAGCATCCCCTGCATAGGTAATCTTCCCATTCGGTGTTGAGACTCTTACTTTGCAAAGCGATTCGCTGTTCGCCATGAAAACCCGGTATTCGGTGATTGGATCCTGGGAAGGGAGCATGCCTGTTTCCAGTGCAAAGGGAACAACGCCGGAGAGAATGTTGCCACAATTCTGGGTTCTGTCAGCTTTCCCTTCACCGAGAACAATCTGGACAAATTCATACTCAAGGTCTGCATCATCCCGCTTTGAGAGGGATACGATCCCAACCTTGCTTGTGAGCGGGTCTGCTCCACCCAAACCGTCGATTTGTCTCACATCTGTTGGACCTCTCCCGCACATGGCGGCGATGAGGATCTGGTCTTTCTCTTCCGTATTCTGCGGAAGATCGCCGGCGTTGAAGAAGAGCCCCTTGGAACTCCCTCCCCGGATTTGCATATAGGGAATTGCTTTCTGCATTACTGTTTCCTTTCCTATAACAGGAGCTGATAGTTTTCCTGAAACACCTTTCGAACATTCATGATATGCGTGATCATGAGTGATTCAGCTCCCTGAGGGTCGCCATTTTTCACTGCTTCAAAGATTGCCTCATGCTCACCGAAGGATTGATCAGATCGCTTGGGAATCAGGATAGTCTTGGTATTGTACTTCTTCATCTGATTCTTGAGATTCATGAGCAGGTTGGTTGCAGTCTTGTTCGGACAGGCATCATAGATTACCTGATGGAACTTCTGGTTGTGTTGAGAGTAGGAAACCAGCTCCTGCCTTTCCTTCAGTACCCTCATCGTATCCAGAATACGTTTCATATTCTCAATATCAGTCTCACTCAACACAGCACAGGCAAGCCGGATGATAAACCCTTCAAGCACACTCCTTAGTTCCAGGAAGTCCAGTACCTCGTCAAGCGAGTAGGAGCGAACTTTCGCTCCCTTATTCTGCTCAATGGTAACCAGGGTATCCCGTTCCAACATCAAGAGTGCTTTCTTGATGGTATTTCGACTTACCTTGTACTGATTTGCCAGTTCCACTTCCCGGAGATTTTCACTGGGAGACAATGAGCCTGCCTCAATCTTTTTCTTAAGACTTTCATATACTGCTGC
The DNA here is from genome assembly GCF_963677315.1 of uncultured Sphaerochaeta sp. NCBI lineage: Bacteria > Pseudomonadati > Spirochaetota > Spirochaetia > Spirochaetales > Sphaerochaetaceae > Sphaerochaeta > uncultured Sphaerochaeta sp. The sequence goes on from NZ_OY781940.1 coordinate 496,684, forward strand.
TGAGGGACCATTACCTTTCATATACTCTCCGTTTATCATACTGGTTTATATAACTATTCCAACATCCTGTTTATTCTACAAAGAGGACACTGTTCGGGGGAATACCGATTGGAACCCCTCTGCATATTTGGCGTCTTTTCCGCCAGCCTGTCCCCCGGAATTCCGCCTGAAATGGTTTGCCCTATTTTGTGCCAGATTGGTGTAGTAGGTCCAAAGATGCTCCTGCCCCTGCATACACTCAATTGCTGCTCGCTTCTGATCCCACACTTCTGTGATATCAAGGAAAACATCTGGCTTCCACTGCATCTGCTCAGTCTGGTGTGGTTCGAAGAGATACACCTGAGGCGCCCCAAGGATCTTCTCTCCCGGATTATGCCCCCAAGCCTGAGCAATCATCCTGCACTCAAGAAGTGCTTTGGTTACATATGCATGGTCCGTGTTGTACGGATCATAGAAGGAGTGGCTCATCATGAAATCCGGCTGAACCTTCCTGATGACATCAACAAGTCGGTATTTCGCTTCCCTGTCCATTTCAAGGGGATAGTCACCAAGGTCGAAGAATTGGATATCGTGGACATTCAGCGCCTTTGCTGCCGCCTCCGACTCTTTCCTTCTCTCACTTTTCACCTGATCGATTGTCACATCTCCCTTCTTCCAATATTTGGCACTTTCACCTCGTTCTCCATAACTGAGACAGACAACAGTGACATCATAGCCTGCCTTCTGGTGCAGAGCAATCGCTCCACCAGCTCTCCAAACAAAATCTGCTGCATGTGCACTCATGACTAGAGCGCTTTTATTATTACTCATACTATTCCTCTCAATCATTCAATACATCAACCCCAATACAAGCGGGTTGGGTTCTCGATCAACAGTGCCTTTTGCTGCTGTTCATCAGGACAAATCCTTGCAATCCTGTCCACCAGTATCCCATCATCCGGTGCTTCCCTCTTCATATTTGGATGTGGCCAGTCTGTGCCCCAGAGGACTCTATCGGGAATCATCCTGATCAGCTCTGAGGCTACTTCATCCATATCAAGATATGGAGCTCCTTGTTTGCTGAATCGCTCAGGACAACTGACTTTTATCCAAAACCGGTCATCCCGTAGCAACTCTGCGAGCTCCTCGAACTCTTTGCTCGATACTCCCTTGTCAGAAGGAATGCATCCCATATGGTCTATGACCACAGGTACAGGTACCTCCATAAGGAAATCCTTGATTTCTGCAAGATCTGCCGGTTCAAAGTACACTACAAGATGCCAGGGAAGTTGTTTGATCTTCTCAAGGATATTCATTCGTGTCTCAATTGGCTGACGAGCCTTCAACCGTTTTACAAAATTGAAACGGACTCCTCTTACCCCCACATCATCCATTGCCTTAAGCTCGGCCTCGGTTATCTCGGAATTGACGATTGCAATCCCCCGATACGTATCACCAGCTGTTTTCAGTGCATCGATCATAGCCCGGTTATCAGTCCCATGGCAGCTGGCTTGTACAATGACAGCACGATCGATTCCGAGATGCTTATGTCGATCGAAGAGCAACTCCTTGGGAGCATCTACCGGTACATAGCTGCTCGTAGCAGCATAGGGGAAAACATCTCCTGGGCCAAAGACATGGCAATGAGAATCAACGGAACCTTTCGGTAACATAAATTCTGGCTTGCTTGGATTCGGGTGAAACGGAATATATCCTGGTGAGACCATTGTACTCTCTCCTTGTATTTTAATTAATTTCCTTGCATGTGTCCTGCAATGAAAACTCTTTTTCCTTTACGCTTTCAAAGGCTCAGACTGCTTTGGGGGTACTTGCTTTCTCCTCATTCCAAAGAAGATCAAAGCTGCAAGCACCAAGTACCCTGCGATATCGGTAACCAAACTATGGCCAATGAGCGATATCGCTCCAAGAATGATCACAGCTCTTGCCCAAAGTGGAAGTTTTCCTCTGAAATAGTTCATGGTTGCGACTGAGATCATCCATACCCCTATGGCCGAGGTAAAGGCAGCATAAATGATTTCCAGCACCGAGCCATTCATCAAGAGAGCCGGGTTCATGACAAAGAAGAAGGGAACAATGAAGGCCGGAAGGGCCATTTTGAACGCTGTCCAACCCGTCTTGTCAAAATCACTCTTTGCGATTGAGGCAGCTGCATAGGAAGCGAGTGCAACCGGTGGTGTGATAGCCGCCAGAACACCAAAATAGAAGAAGAAAAAGTGTGCTCCAACCACATCAATACCAAGTGCAACCAATGCCGGAGCGACCAAGGCTGCGAGCAAGACATACACTACGGTGGTGGGCATCCCCATGCCCATGATGATTGATGCAACCATAACCAGGATAAGCAGAACAAATACATGCCCTTGCGACACTTCAACCATGAAGCTGGCGAGCTGGGCTCCCAGTCCAGTCAACTGGATGATTCCCACCACAATACCTGCTCCTGCGGTCACAGCACATAGCTTGGCTGCGGACTGTGCACCATCATACAGTGCATCGATAAGAGCCTTAAACCCTACTCGTCTCACTACGATCAACAAAGCTGCCGCCATGGTACCAGCAAAAGCTGCCAAGGTCGGAGAGGCTCCTGCAATCAGCATTCCATAGACCAGTAAAATCAGTGCAAGGAATATCCAGCCGGTTTTGATCACATTCCAGAAGGGAGGAATCTTGTCCTTAGGCAGGCCCACAATTCCTTTGGATCTTGCATAGATATCAATCGCTGCCCCTGCGCTGAAGAAATACAGGAGTGCAGGAATCACCGCAGCTTTCACGACCTGAATATAGGGAATACCCAGATAGTCTGCCATGAGGAATGCTGCCGCTCCCATGATTGGTGGCATGATCTGCCCCCCGGTAGAGGCGACTGCCTCAACCGAAGCGGCAAAATGAGGTTCATAGCCAGACCCTTTCATGGCAGGAATGGTAACGCTTCCCGTTGTAGCAACATTGCCAGCAGCACTTCCAGAGATACTACCGACCAGTCCACTTGCAACAACAGCGACCTTTCCCAGTCCTCCTGTATACCTACCAGCGAAGGATGTAGAAAATCTGACCAAGAAATCAGCTGCCCCACTTACCTGCAACAATGCTCCGAAGACGATGAAGAGAATCACGTAACGAACCATGATCTGCAGGGGTATTCCGTAGATTCCGGAATAACTCAGGGCGAGCTGGAGGGAAATTCTGTTTACTGAATAACCCCGATGAAACAGAGCTCCCGGCATCAACCTTCCAAGAAGTGCATAAGCAAGCGCAACAAGACACACAATGGTCAGCGGCCAACCTACAGCTCTTCTCACTGCATCAAATACCAGTACCACTGCAACCACAGAGATTACTGCATCCATCGCAGTGAATGCTCCCTGACGATAGATGATGGCGTGGTAGTTGAGCGTGATGTAGAGACCTACCACAATCGCTGCAACGACGAATAATGAGTCGAGGATCAGCATTGGGATAGAACCTTGCTTTCCCTTCTCCTCCTTCACCTTTATGAACGGCCTATGATAGAAGAGGCCAATCATGACGAGCATCAGGGTAATGGGAAGCTGTTGCTCTATCGGAAGGAGATACAGTGGCTGAACAAAAGTGATGAACACCAAGGTCAGCAACCATGATACCTTTGCTACTGTTTCACGAAATCTTGTCATTACCATTCACCTACTTCTGTTGCATAGCGGATTACGCCAGGATGGATTTCAAGACTAATATCCTTTGCAGCCTCTTCAGAGAACAGACGGGTTCCAGATGCGGAAGGGTGTGCAGAGACAAGAGTTGGGATATTATCAAATACCTGCTTAACCATGTCATATACAATCTCATCAGAGAGATCTGGACTGATGTATACGACAGAACGAATGATTACTGAATCACCATCCTGTTTCATGTCATACATATCTGCAGGAATCTTATCGGTAGCATATGGATAACTACTCAACTCACGAAAACGCTTGGTATTGAAGGTAAGTACCTGTACATCTGACCTGACCGAAAGAGAGGTAACGGCGGGGAAGGGTTGACCACCAACCATCAGTGCAGCATCGATAAACCCATCATTCATTGCGTCTGCTGATTCCTGCCAGCCCATGAACACTTGCTCATAGTCACCCTTCTCCAGTCCCTCGGAAGCAAGAATGAGTTCACCAAAGACATTGGCTGAGGATCCAGGAGCACCTAATGACACTTTCTTTCCCTTCAACTGTGAAACACTGGTTATCCCAGAATCTCCCATTGCCACGATGATGGCATTACTGTTATTCAATATCCAACCACCTTTCAAATCAATTGGATTCTTGAAGGGATCCTGACCAAGCCCTGCAGTGTAGGCAACGTTCTCATTGGACATGCCCATTTCCAATTCTCCACTGGCGATCATATTGAGGTTTGCAACACTTCCGCCAGTTTCCTGGGAACTGAAGCGAGTACCCGGTAGCGTCTTGTTCCAGACATCAGCCAAGGCAACACCGATTGGATAATAGGCTCCTGCTGCAGAGGCCGTCCCGATTGAGATAAAAGCAGGCCTTGCAGCACCACTTTCTTCATTCTCTCCCTGTGCAAAAACAAAAGAGAGAGCCATGATTGAAATCAAGGAAATCATCAAACACTTTTTCATTAGATTCATACCATACTCCTTTTACTAGATGTATAAATCGTAAACGGCGATACACCAGTTGTCAACAATTTTGTTGAACAATTTTGTTCTACGCTTTAAGCGAGACAAAAAGCACTCTCAGTGATAGTTCGCATAAAGACATATAATAGTTACAGTTACTAAGTTATCAATCTTCACGACAGAAGCAGACAAAACCTCCGTATAGCAAACGGAGGCTGTAACAGGAACAGAAAGGAAGGAGAATGTAAGGGAGTGAATTAGTATTAGAACGCTAAGCGCATCCCTACCATCGGACCGGCCAAAATCTGCACAGAATCATCATGGGGGAAGAATTTGTTGGTAAGGTAAGGGCCGAGAAAGCCCAAAGCACTTCCGATTGCTGCACCAGCAAGGACATCTGTTGGATAGTGATTTCCACTTACCACGCGTAGTACTGCCGTGGCAGTAGCCAATGACCAGGCTGCCACACTTGCAGCTCTCATCACCTGGGATTCTGGATACCACAGACTGGTAATGGTCTGGGTATAGGCGGCAGAGGTAAAGGCCATCAATGCATGGCCTGAAGGAAAGGAGTCATAATCTTCAGAGGTATCATCCGGCCTGGAGACCTCCCCAACATAGGGCCGCTGCCGATCGATGATTGCCTTAAGCGGAGTACGTACACCGAAATAGGCCCCTACCATGGTAACCCCATAGCTTCCACCAATTGCCAGATAGTCTGAGGCAGGGGATTCGAATACGAGCATTCCAGGGGAGGCCATTGTCATAGCCAAGGTGACATCACTTGCCAGTGAAAGATCCTCGTTATATTCAAAATGTAGGGAGTAGAGCCCGGTATAGGTAAGAGTAAGGAGTAGAACCACCACAAAAATACGTTTATTGCTCATAAAATCCCCCATCAGCAGAAAGTGTATCGGTATCAAAAGAGACGCTCAAGACCGAGACGAACCTCATAGGAAGAAAAACCCTTCTTCGAGAGTACCATTCTTGCTTTATCCTTCCCCACTTTCCGCAGAGCAAGTTCATAGGCTCTTTCCACATACTCAATGATCTGCTCCTCACTGTAAAGCTCATCAAGAGCTCCCAGGGCAGCTTCACGATCCACACCCTTGGCTGCAAGCCGCTGGGCCATCAGGGCTCTCCCCTCAGGATTCTTGCGTTGACGGGATTCGATGAATTGCAGGGCATAGCGAACCTCACTAAGCAGGTTCTCCTCTTTCAAGATATCCAAAACATTCTGGATACACCTCGAGGAGAACGACTTCTTCTGCAATTTGATCTTCAGCTCAAAGGCGGTATGCTCCCTACGAGCCAGATAGGTCATTGCTTGCATTTTGCAAAGATGCTGCTCCTGAAGTTCCTTGAGGTGAAAGAACTCCTCCTGAGAGACCTCCTGCCCTATGAAAAGCTGCTTTGAGACAAATAATTCACTGGGTATTGAAAAAGGAGAACCCTCCTGCGGTACGGCTCTGAAGCCACCACGAGAGGGTTCCTTTTCGATGCGAGCAAATGCCACTTAACGCTTGGAGAACTGGAACTTGCGGCGTGCACCCGGCTGACCGTACTTTTTACGTTCAACCATACGGGAGTCACGAGTCATGAATCCAGCAGTGTGCAGTGCAGGTCTGTAGTCATTATCATGAGCACAGAGAGCACGTGCGATACCATGGCGGCAAGCGCCTGCCTGACCGGAAGGTCCACCACCAACAACGTTGATGAGCAAGTCAAACTTGCCGGTTGTCTCAGTGGTTTCAAGAGGCTGCTTCACGATATAGGTGAGCATCGGGTTACCAAAGTAGGTATCGATGTCCCTACCATTGATGACAATCTTGCCCTCGCCTTCCCTCAGGTAGACACGAGCAACGGCGGTCTTACGGCGTCCAACACCATGACCAAGATTTTCCACTTTCTTTACTTCTTTCTTTGCCATTTTTCGCTCCTACCTTAAATTTCGACCTTGATGGGCTGCTGTGCCTGATGCTGGTGCTTATCACCTGCATAGACCTTCATGTTGGTGTACAGCTTGCGACCGAGGGGACCTCGGGGAAGCATACCACGAACGGCGCGCTCCATCGGATATACCGGGTTGCGCTTGACCATATCAGCATAGCTGGTCTGTCTCAGCCCACCGGGGTAGTTGGAGTGGCGATAGTACATTTTATCCTGGTACTTGTTGCCCGAAAGAGCAGCTTTCTCAGCATTGATGATAATCACATAGTCGCCCATGTCCTGGTGTGGGACAAATTCGGGCTTGTTCTTCCCGCGGAGGATGCGTGCAGCGGCAACTGCTACCTTGCCAAGCTCCTTTCCCTCTGCATCAATCAGATACCATTTCTTCTGAATCGTCAGCGGTTTCACAAAAATAGTCTTCATCTATTCATCCTGTTCTGCAAGATTGTTCTTGCGTGTGTTTTGTGCATGGCGTATTTCTACAGCCATTTCTATGTTACAGCATTGGCATATCGGCTAGCCAATTCCACCAGTCCAACCACATCACCCTTGGTATAGGAACCCGGGATAATGAACGGAACATCTGCTGCCCGGGGAAACACCATGTGTTTTGTGAGTGCTTCCCTGGCAAAGGCCGCATAACGCTCTTCACTGAGACCGGTTAATCCGTACGGTCCTCGTGTTTTGAACACACCACTGAGTGGATTGTCCATGCGTTTTGCAACTGTTTCCTCCGACTTCAGTACTTGGATCAAGCTCGCGGTTGTCTTGATGAGCAAATCAAGCAACAACGGGGATACCACGTCTGAGGGCGGGACCTGTGCTGTACAGAAGGATTCCTTGAGGCAAACGACCTGAGGTACGAAACTCCCTGGGAAAGGTAGGATAGGGAGGAGCATCACGGATTCTGCCCCGCCAAAACCCAGGAACGGTCGCCAATAGGACACTGTACGGCTTGCATGTTCAGCAGAGAGAGCAGGATCAAATAGTGCATCATTTGAAACTGCGCTTACTGCTTGCATGACCTTCCGGGGGTCTGAATAAATACGGACAACCGGAAAGCTTGGAAACAGGTTCACCAATAGCTTTTCGAGCCTTCCTGTAAATACCGATGGGTACTCTGCTATCAAACCACGACTCACCGTAGACTTGATAGCCTGCTGGATCCTCTCTGGTCGATGGCCAAGAATGGCTCTGCCATAATTCTGAAAAAAATCGGTATACCGCTCACCGTAGCGATCATATAGATAAAAGTCACGGGCGCGGACAACGGTAGGCATTGTATAACCTTCCGGCCAATCTTGTCTAGTGGCTTTCCCACTTCTCTCCATCTCACTCACCCCCAATTTTCTCCAGCTGGGCAAACTTGCTGATGAACGTGGTTTTCTTGCCATTGAAAAATCTGACTTCTATGACCTCACGGTCCCCACTCATCCGAAGGGTCACTACTTCCCCTTCCCCATAACTGTCACTATAAACGCGTTGCCCTACAGGGAACAGGGGTTCCCCTTCCTTTGCTTCATGCACCGTTTTCATGGTGAAGGTCTTGGCATTATTACCAAATCCTTTTTGTATGATGGGAGCTCCGCTTGCGCCCCATGAGGATGAAGAAGATCTTGAGGAGGGCATGGATTCATGCCGCTTTCGCTTTTCTTGAAGACTGGAGAGACCCTGATAACCAAATCCACCCACTTCGGTTCCGGGACGTATTCCCTGCACAGAAAGCAGTGATGAGTCAATCTCATCAAGAAAACGGCTTGGATGATTGTAGTTGGTCTTACCCCATATCTTCCTTGCGCGGGCGCTGAGCAGATACAACTCCTCTCTTGCCCTTGTCACTGCAACATAGAATATTCGACGTTCTTCCTCAGTATCCTCATCACTCTCAGCAGATCGACCAGGGAACAGTTCGTCTTCGAGACCGGCTACAAACACCCTGTCAAACTCCAACCCTTTGGTGTTGTGCATGGTGATAAGGGTAACCCCATCCTTATCCCTGGGATCTTCCTGCCCAAGGGTAGTTGGATCGAGAGAAAGTTGCTCGAGGAAAAGTAACAATCCTTCCAGGGAGGACTCATAGGAAGAGAGAGCATTGACCAATGCTTCCAGGTTCTCCACCTTGCTGGTGGTATTTTGCTGGTCCAGCTTCCGGTAGTGGTCAAGCAGCCCTGATTCCCTGATGAGGAAATATGCACAATCTACCAACTCCCCTTCCTGAAGCATCTTCTGGGCATGCTCGTACATCCGCAAAAAATGCTTTGCTCCTTCCCTTGCTTTGTTTGAGAGCCCACTCTTCTCGGTGGCAAGACGCAGCATCGCAAGCAAGTCTCCCTCAGCCTCCGGGCTGTAGGCGAGAATGGTATCCTGACTCCCCGGGCCGATTCCCCGGGTAGGCTTGTTGATCATACGCTTGAAATTGACTTCGTCCTTTGTATTGGTAAGCAGGAAGAGCAAGGCCAAGGCATCTTTTACCTCTTCACGCTCATAGAACTGCAGAGCACCAACCACCTTGTAGGGAATCCCCGAGCGCTTGAACATTGTCTCGAAGGCAACCGACTGAGCATTCGTGCGGTATAATATGGCACTCTCGTTAAAACGTCGGTCTTTCTTAACGATGGAAGCAACACGAAGCGCTTCATCCTGCTCATCTTGAACATAGAAAAGATGGGGCTTACCACCCTTTCGATTTGCTGTCCAAAGCTGTTTCTCGTGTCTTCCCTTGTTGTTCTTGATGACACTGTTGGCAATTTCAAGGATATTCTGTGTTGAGCGATAGTTCTGCTCAAGCTTCACGGTCTTTGCCATCGGATACTGATCGGGGAAGCTGAGAATATTCTGCACCTCCGCGCCACGGAACCGGTAGATGGACTGATCGTCATCACCTACGACGCAGATGAAGGTACCTGGCCCTACCAAACGATGCAGTAGTTTGAACTGTGCAGCATTGGAATCCTGATACTCATCCACCAAGATCATGCTGAAGCGACGGTGAACCCACTGCTGAATTTCAGGTTTGGTCTCAAGCAACTCGATGCTGCGGCCGATCAGGTCGGCAAAATCCACGTTTCCCACCTGATGCAACTTCCGCTCATATGCCTCAAACATACGCTTGAAGGTGGAGTCGACCTTCAGTGACTGCAAATTGTCCGTATAGGTCAGTCCCCTATCCTTTGCATAACTGATCTTTCTCATGATGGGATCAAGTTCTCGTTTCTTGTAGTTCGGAAAACAAGAGGCAAGCAAACTCAATGAGTCATCGTCATCGTAGATGGTGAAGTTTGCGTCAAGGCCAATTTCTGAACCGAATCTCCTGAGAAACCAAGCACCAAATGAGTGGAAGGTTCGGATATTGCAATCATTGACATCTGAGCGACCTTCCAACATCTGCCCTACACGCTCTTTCATCTCATTTGCTGCCTTGTTGGTGAAGGTCACCGCAAGAATCTTATAGGGGGGAATGCCAAGCTGTTCGATGGCATAGGCAATCTTGGTGGTTATAACGCGTGTCTTGCCACTACCAGCACCTGCAAGGACGAGCAGAGGATGACTGTTTTCAAGAACAGCTTCCTTTTGCGCTTCATTGAGTTGATCCATAAGTTGCTGCAGTTCAGCCATGAGACACGCCTCCTTTCAAGGGGATTGCCTCCAGGTCAAGACCGTTGACCCTGCTAATTCCGCAGCGTAGCACCTCGCCTGCCTTTAGGTCGCGACCCATTACCACGGTAAGTCCATCGACCTCCGGTGCCTGGGCATACATACGACCGATTGCCAAGTCTTCGCCTTCAACCGGTTCCTCAATAAGCACATCATACTCCTTACCGATAAATCGTTTCAGGTTCTCACTGGTGATCGGAGCCTGTAACGCCTCAAGCTGCTTCTGGAATCCTTGTGCACGCTTCAAGGCTTTTGCATGCTCCTTTTCCCCTCGAAGTGCATATGCCTTGGTCCCTTCCTCACGGCTGTACAAGAAGGAGCCAACCCAATCGAGGCGAGCGCGCTTGAGGAAATCAAGCACCTCGGCAAAAGACTGCTCATCTTCCCCTGGATACCCTAAAAGAATCGTGGAGCGGAAAACCGCTTCAGGAAGCACTTCCCTGATCTGGTCGATCATTGTCAGGTGCTGCTCCTTGTCCCCCTTCCTTCCCATGCTCCTCAGGATGGCAGTATCTGCATGCTGGAAGGGAATATCGAAGTATGGCAGCACCTTCTTGTGCTCCTTGATGAATGCAGGCAACCCGGAAGGAAATGCATCTGGATGTATATAGAGAAGCCTCACCACAAAGTCTCCTCCAAGCGCAACAAGGTCGGCGAGCAATTCCATGAAACGACTGGTTCGCTCAGGACTGTCGGTTCCGTAGGATGCCAGATCCTGGGCGATAAGATTGATTTCCTTCACTCCTCGATTGATCAGGGCTTTTGCATCTGTGAGGATGGCCTGCTTGGGCCTGCTTCGTAAATTTCCTCTTATGAGAGGGATGGCACAGTAGGAACACCAATGGTTACACCCTTCACTGATCTTCAAGTATGCACTCCCAGGGAAGGAGAGCAGTTCATTTCTTTCATATACCTCGTTCTCTGGAGCTGGATAGGAAGGAACTTCCACGACCCTGTCACCGGCAAACACCTTTCTCACCACATCCTTGATTGCTGAAAGATCGCGGTTGCCGAAAATGGCAGAGGCCTCCGGCAACTGCTCGCGCAACTCATCTGCGTAGCGCTGGGCCATACATCCACTGAGAATGATCTTTGCATCTGGGTTTGCCTCATGCAGTGTGAAGAATGCCTCGATCGACTGCTCACGAGCTGACTCGATGAATCCACAGGTGTTAACAAGGATAAGATCGGCTTCACTTGCAGATTCTGTCAGCTCTAATGCATCCTCTTCAAGTTGCTTGATCAGCATCTCTGCATCAACTTGGTTCTTGGAACATCCAAGATTTTCTATGTAAAATTTCTTCATTGCGTAATTATCTCCTGATACATATACAAAAAATCAGATTAGCATAAATGCAGTGCTCTTTCCTACCTCCCTCCCCTCAGGATGGTTGTTGACAGTATGTAAATTTATGTAAATTTACATACTATGCAATTGATACACATCTTATTATACACAATATGATTATACCTTATAGATGTAATGAATCTTTTGGAATTTTACATCATTCTTGCATAAATGAACGTCTTGGTATAGTATCAAAATGCTGTATGTACATAGGTGCACCTTTCTGCCTTTCTACTATGTAGCAAAACTCACAGACGAGGAAACGAATGACAAAATATATCGTGAACCGACTATTGGGAATGATTCCCACGCTTTTGATTATTATCACGTTGAGTTTTTTCATTGTCCGTATTGCCCCTGGTGGCCCATTTGCCAGTGAACGCAAGCTTCCTGAAGTAGTGGAGAGAAACATTAACGCAAAATATCACTTGGACGAGCCGCTGATCCAACAGTACGGCCGTTATATGTTTGATATTCTGCGTGGCGATCTCGGCCCTTCCTTCAAGTATAAGGACTATGATGTAAACTACTACATCGCCAACAGCCTCCCAAAGTCAGTAGTACTGGGAAGCTATGCAATGCTCATCGCATTGGTTTTTGGCATATCTGCAGGTATTATGGCTGCAGTTCGACAGAACACCTGGTTGGATTATCTTAGTATGGGGGTTGCCGTCATCGGTATCTCGGTACCGCTGTTCGTCATTGCCCCGGTCCTACAGCTCATCTTCGCGATGAAATTGAAATGGCTGCCGACCAGTGGCTGGTACACTACAGGAGAAGGTTGGAAGACCGTTATTCTTCCTGCAGTATCCCTCTCCTTTGCCTATTTCGCAAACATCGCCCGATTGACCCGTTCCTCAATGCTGGAAACACTCAGAAGTGATTATATCCGCACAGCAAAGGCCAAGGGGATGAGAAGCTCCACTATCATTTTCAAGCATGCAATGAAAGGTGCAATGCTTCCAATTGTAAGTTATCTTGGTCCTGCATTTGCCGGAATCATCACCGGATCAATCGTCGTAGAGCAAATTTTCCGCGTACCTGGTTTGGGCAAGTTCTTCGTACAGAGCTCCTTCAACCGTGACTATACCCTTATCGTTGGGGTAGTCATTGTCTACTCAGCCATCCTGATAGTGATGAACTTTCTGGTAGACATCATCTACGCACAGCTCGACCCACGAATTACGTACAAATAAGAGGAGAGGACCATGTTCTTTAAACAAAAACAACCAAAAGAAGCGGCCCTCAATGAGTTTGACCAGGTCGTAGTAGGTAATAGTCTAGGAAAGGATGCTTGGAAGCGCCTGAAGAAAAACAAGATGGCTGTACTGGGAATGATTATTGTTGCCATCTATTCGCTGCTTGCAGCATCAGCAATGTTCCTTCCCATCCATCCATATGATCAGATTATCCTTGATCACCAGCACTTGCGTCCAACCTTCAACAAGACTGCAGGGGACCTGATGATGGAAACCAAATTGGATGACCTGTACTTCAAGGCTTGGAGAGCAGGAAGCTTGGTGGTAACCGAAGAAGAGAGCCAGCAGATTGAGAAGTGGATCTCCTTGAATGAGACCAACAGGGTTTGGAATTTCCTCTATGCTGAGGGAGAGGCACAAAGAGCTGCCGGGACATTTACTTTCAGTTCTGCTGACCAGCGCACCATCGACCGCTTGCAAGAGAAAATTGATACAGAGTTCCTGATCAACATCGAGAAAATGTTTTATACCGATCCTGAGACCGGGAAGAGCAAGAATATTGCTCGTATGGACTTCCTGGATATCCAGAGAATCTACGCTGAATACCTTGGTGTAGAGGAGTCTGTTATTGCCGATCAGGTGCAGAATGAAGTACGAAGCCAAGTACTCAATTCTGTGAAAGCAGCAACTCCAGACCTCACCGACGAAGAATACGAGGCAAATCTGGAACTAGAGCTACAGAGCCTTGGGGATAAAGGGATTGCAAACATGGCCAAGACCAACTTGTTGGTCAGCCTGAAGACTGCGATCAGCAGAACCATTGAACGTGAGCTGAAACAGGAAGTCAAGGATGGCAAGGCTGAATTCCCTATCAATCGTGAAGTTACAGTCAATGAGGTGCTCTCTGCAAACATTACTGCTGACTTGAAACACGAAAGGCATTATTACCTTGGAACAGACTATAGTGGACGCGATATGCTCAGCCGTATCATTTACGGTGGACAGGTCTCCATTGCCATCGGATTGGTTGGAACCATCACCAGTGTATTGATCGGTATCGTACTGGGAGCAATAGCTGGGTACGCTGGAGGCAAGATTGACTTCTTCCTGATGCGTTTCGTCGATATCATGTACGGACTTCCCTACATGCTTCTGGTCATCATCTTCATGGCCATCTTCGGACGTAATATCATGAACCTTTTCGTAGCATTGGCCATGGTCAGTTGGCTGACCGTTGCACGTATGGTACGTGGACAGATTATGAGCTTGAAGAACAGTGAATATGTTGAGGCTGCCAGAAGCATGGGTGCATCGACCGGGAGAATCATCTTCCGCCACATGGTACCCAACTCACTCTCTGTCATCATTGTTTATTCAACGCTCAGGGTTCCCGCATTCATCATGCAGGAGTCATTTCTCTCCTTCCTGGGTCTCGGAGTCCAGGCTCCGTACGCTTCATGGGGGTCCTTGGTAGGTGATGCCGTTAACGGCATGACCCTGTATCCGTGGAAGCTCGTCTTCCCCGCAATCGCCATGACCATCTTCCTCTTCGCCATGAACTTCTTTGGTGATGGACTGAGGGATGCGTTCGACCCACAAAGCAAGAACCAGCTCTAGGAGGAACATGATGAGTATGAAACCTAATGCAAAGACAGTCCTTGAAGTAAAGGACCTACAGACATATTTCAAAACTGATGCCGGAATCGTAAAGGCAGTTGATGGAGTCTCGTTCTCAGTGAGAGAGGGAGAGACCATCGGCATCGTAGGGGAAAGCGGAAGCGGTAAGAGTGTTACCAACCTCTCGCTGATGCGCCTTATCCCCTCCCCTCCAGGAAAAATCGTTGGCGGAGAGGTTCTCTTCGAGGGGACAGACATCTTGAAGCTTTCTGAGAAGCAGATGCGAAGCATCAGGGGAAACAAGATTTCCATGATCTTCCAGGACCCAATGACAAGTTTGAATCCCTTCCTGAAGATTTCCACGCAGATGGTGGAAACCATCCGTCTACATGAGAAGGATGTTTCCAAACAGGAAGCACTCGAACGTTCCATTGAAATGCTTAAGCTGGTAGGTATCCCTTCAGCTGAAAAGCGTATTCATAGCTACCCCCACCAGTTCTCCGGCGGTATGAGACAACGTGTAATGATTGCCCAGGCACTGAGCTGTAATGCTGAAGTGCTGATCGCTGATGAGCCGACCACTGCCCTTGATGTTACCATTCAGGCACAGATTCTCGAATTGATTGCCAAACTCAGTGACAAGATGGGAACGGCGGTCATCCTCATCACCCATGACTTGGGCGTTGTGGCTGGAATGTGCGACCAGGTGTGCGTCATGTATGCCGGTAAGATCGTCGAGAAAGCCGGAACTGATGAGCTGTATGCAAGACCTAGCCACCCATATACCGAAGGATTGATTAAAAGTGTGCCCCGTATGGACACAACAAAGAAGGGCAACCGCTTATTCTCCATCGAGGGACAACCACCCAATGTCATCGACCTGCCCCCCTGCTGTCCGTTCCACCCACGTTGCCACAAGGCAATGGATGTGTGTAGACAGGCCTACCCACCGGTAAAGGATCTGGGGAAGGGGCATGAAGTGGCTTGCTGGCTCTTCGCTGATGAAAATGAGAAGCAGCAGGCACTGAAAGAAGCTAACGTCAAGGAGAAGGCCGAATGAGTACAGATAGAAAGCCCCTATTGGAAGTCAGGGATTTAAAACAGCACTTCCCCATCTCCAGTGGATCACTCCTCCAGAAACAGGTTGGAGCAATCCGTGCAGTGGATGGAGTCTCCTTTGATGTATATCCCGGTGAAACACTGGGTATCGTAGGAGAGTCTGGTTGTGGTAAGTCTACCACAGTACGCTCGATCAGCCAGCTCTATAAACCAACCAGTGGAAGTGTCAAGTTCAATGGCGTAGATCTGGTAAGTGCCGATACCCGCACCATGCTCAAGGCCAGGCGTGATATCCAGATGATCTTCCAGGATCCCTATGCATCACTTGACCCCAGAATGACGGTTCGTTCCATCATTGCTGAGCCCATGGTTATCTATAATAATAGAAAACTGCTCGAAACACCGATGAGTCCTATGGAAATTGAGCGTCGAGTAGAGGAACTGATGGAACGTGTTGGTTTGAACAAGGCCTTCAAGAACCGTTATCCTCATGAGTTCAGTGGCGGACAGAGACAGAGAATTGGTATTGCTCGTGCTTTGGCATTGAACCCGAAGATCATCCTTGCCGATGAGCCGGTATCTGCCTTGGATGTATCCATCCAGTCTCAGATTCTCAACCTAATGGCGGACCTACAGAAGGAGTTCGGGCTGACCTATCTCTTCATTGCTCACGACCTTGCAGTCATCCAGCACATTTCCACCCGTGTGGCGGTTATGTACTTGGGCAAGATTGTTGAGATCAGTGAAGCTGTACAGCTCTATGACAATCCATTGCACCCCTATACCATTGCACTGCTCAGTGCGGCTCCGATTCCTGATCCCAAGGTTGAGAGGGAGAGAAAGCGCATCATCCTTACCGGCGATGTACCTTCCCCCGACAAGGAACGTACCGGCTGTTACTTCTATGACCGCTGTCCAAAGAAGATGCCTTGGTGTTCCTGCCATATCCCACCGATGTTTGACATCAACGAGAAACAGCAGGTTGCCTGCTGGCTCTATGACAAGAGGGATTTGAGCAAGGTCACGAAGGAAGAAGCTGAAGCTGATGCCGCAAAAAATGGAAACTAACCACAAATGAGTGGTATGAGAGAGTCACCCTGGCGGTGGCTCTCTTTTTTGCTTACCATTTCATATCCTTGTAGGACACATTGAGATCCAGGTCCCTTGGGCGATCGACGAACAAGGGCAGTCCTGTTACTGCTGAGATAGCCTGGACTGCCGACTCAGTCCTTCCTCCGCTGGTTTTCTCAGCGATGATTTCGATGTCTCGTTTCTCATCCTCTCCTAGATTGAGTGAAAATACGATCATGGCTCGAAATCGTCGTTTAGTCGGTTTTGCATCCTTGTCAGTGGTTCCCCTTACAAAGTGGTTCAACTCCAACTGACGAACCTCAGAAAACGCGAACTGCTCACGTTTGCACAGAGGACCGAACCCATAGATGCTGGTGATGCGTTGTTCTTGCTTATCAAATACCCATGTATCCCGGTAGAATGTACCTGCCAAGGTTAGCAGCAACAGGATCAGAATATGGGTCATGCTAAGTAAACTGACCCCTTCTGACAAGTTCAAGACAAGACCCCAGATCAGGAACACTGAGAAAAATCCACTCATGCCATGAAACATATTGGTTACACGGTATTGGATACCATAAGGCTTTATATAGGTCGTATGTCGTACCACGGTAACGTCTCCTCTTCTTTTCTCTTCCAATATACTCAAATGTGTTAGAAAAAACAGGTCTCTACCATAAATTACAGTTTATGTAAAATCTGTATAAATTAACACGCTGTATGCATTCAAAAGGCTGTTTTAGAGAAACCTATTTGCGTTTTCTCTTGATTCGTGGTTTAATGTGAACTAAGCTAAGTTGAATATGTATACTTAGAACTACAAGGAGATATGTCTATGAAGAAATTTCTGGCTATCATGCTTAGTGTGCTGCTTGTTAGTGCTCTCTTGATTTCCTGTGGAAAGAAAGAAGAACCGGCACCAGCCGCTACCACGACGCCGGCTCCGGCAGCAACTACTGCTCCGGCAACCCCGGCCCCGGCTCCAAAAGCTGAAGCAGAACCTGCTGCACCGGCTCCTGCCGCTCCAGCACCCGCTGCTCCTGCAGAGGATGAAGTTGTGTTCCGCATTTCCAATGGTGCAGAGCCCGAGTCCCTCGACCCAGCTCTTATCCAGGGAGTCCCCGAACATAGAATTTTCGAGGCTCTTTTCGAAGGCTTGGTAGCAATCGATCCTGCGACTGCTCTTGCTGTTCCTGGCGTTGCTGAAAGCTGGGAAGTCAATGAAGATGGCACTCAGTACACCTTCACCCTTCGTGAAGATGCAGTTTGGTCCGATGGCGTTGCCATCACCGCTGACGATGTTGTCTACAGCTGGTTGAGACTGCTTGATCCCGTAACTGCAGGTCCCTATGCTTGGTTCCCTTGCATGTTCCTTCAGGGTGCAACAGAATTCAACGCTGGCGAGGCTGGTCCTGAGGCAGTGGGAATCCGCGCTCTTGACAAGAGAACCTTCCAGATGGACCTCATCGGTCCCCTCCCGTATGCTATTGATGCACTGACCCACTACAGCTTCTCAATCGTTCCCAAGCACGCCATCGAAGAGTTTGGCGACAAGTGGACAAGTCCTGAGAACTTCGTAGGTAATGGTCCTTTCGTACTCACTGAGAGAATTCCCCAGACCTCCCTTACCGTCAGCAAGAGTGACACGTACTGGGACAAGGAGAATGTAGCACTTGACAAGGTCATCTTCTACTCCTCTGACAGTGACACCACCAACTACAACATGTACCTCAATGGTGAGATTGACTGGGCAACCAACGTACCGAATGACCAGCTTTCAGCTGCTCAGATGCGCGCTGACTTCCAGTCTTCCCCACAGCTTTCCACCTACTACTATGTCTTCCAGAACGAAGTAGCTCCATTCGATAACCCTGATGTACGCCGCGCGCTGTCATTGGCCATCGACCGTGAAGCACTTGTTGAAGGCGTAACCAGAGCTGGACAGATTCCTGCATGGGGTATCGTACCTCCGATGGCTGGTTATGATGCTCTTGAGTTCCCCCACGACAACATGGATGACATGATTGCCGAGGCACAGGATCTCTTGGCTAGAGCTGGCTACCCCAACGGTGCTGGATTCCCGACCTCAACCATTCTGTACAATACCAATGAAGGTCACAAGCAGATTGCTGAGTTCGTGCAGCAGGAATGGAAAGACAATCTTGGCATCAACGTCGTTCTTGAGAACCAGGAATGGCAGACCTACCTTGCAAACCGTAACGAAGGTAACTTCGAGGTTGCACGTGCAGGATGGGTAGGTGACTACCAGGATCCAAATACCTTCCTCGACATGTTCCTCACCGGTGCCGGTATGAACGGTGGTAGGTATACAAACGAAATCTATGACCTGTTGATCAATGAAGCAGCTAGAATGCCCGCAGGCGATGATCGCTTCGGTGTTCTCAAGACCGCTGAAGA
Organism: uncultured Sphaerochaeta sp.; assembly: GCF_963677315.1. NCBI lineage: Bacteria > Pseudomonadati > Spirochaetota > Spirochaetia > Spirochaetales > Sphaerochaetaceae > Sphaerochaeta > uncultured Sphaerochaeta sp. The sequence continues at coordinate 515,612 of NZ_OY781940.1, forward strand.
TATCATGATCAACCAGGATATGGGTATCATGCCTTTCTACTACTATGTAGCAATCAACATGATTGATACTGACAAGTGGGGCGGCTGGCATCCAAATACCATGGATTACCATCCGGTCAAGGACATCTACCTCAAGTAGTTGTCAAACAAGGCAAACGCAGGTCCCTGGATTCGTCCGGGGACCTTTTATTTATGCTGGACTGAACTCTCCCTCTCCGCTATAGTTTTATGTAGCACCAAGGAGATGACCAATGAAATATTATGATCTGAGAAGTGATACCATTACCAAACCGACTGAAGCAATGAGGAAAGCCATGGCCGCTGCAGAGGTAGGTGATGATGTTTACCGAGAAGACCCTACAACCACTAAACTGGAAGCACTGGCTGCTGAACTTACCGGGAAAGAACGTGGCTTGTTTGTTTCATCCGGTTCGATGGGCAACCTGATCAGCCTCTATATCAATGGGGGAAGAAGCAATGAGGTATTCACTGCTGCCAACAGCCATATCATCCACCATGAAATAGGTGCAGTAGCTGCCATTGCAGGGGTGCTTCCCATTTCCTTCGATGTACCCCGTGGCATTCTCAACGCTGATGCATTTATCGGAAAAGTGAAACAGGGCGCATACGACATGGCCAACACCACGCTCATTGAGGTGGAGAACACGATTGGAGGATACTGCTATCCTTTGGAAAATCTGGAAGGGATCAAGGATTTTGCATCAACCCATGATTTGAAAGTACATATGGATGGAGCGAGAATCTTCAATGCACAGGTCGCTTCAGGAATTTCAGTAAAGACCTATGCAAGTTATGCAGATACCATTACCTTCTGTCTCTCCAAGGGGCTGGGTTGTCCTGTTGGCAGCATGCTCTGTGGTGATGAGGAATTCATCAACAAAGCCCTTACAATCAGAAAGATGCTGGGCGGAGGAATGCGACAAACCGGTGTGCTTGCAGCTGCCGGACTCTATGCACTTGAGAATCATGTGGATCGATTGGCAGACGACCACGCCCATGCAAAAGCCTTGGCAGATGCCTTGGTGAAAGGGGGATGGGCTGAGGTAGATACAGAAGGAGTGCAAACCAATATTGTCTTCTTCCGTGTTCCCATGGTACAGAGTGCTACAGTGGTGAGCCAATTGGCAAAACAGGGAATCTTGGCAAATACTGAAGGTGATATGGTTCGGCTTGTGACCAATCTGGATTTGCATGATGAAGATATCAGCGAACTCTGCACCCTGTTGGAGAATTTCCAGATCGAGGCTGAAGCATGAAAACAACCCTCATCTGCTTCTCAGGAACAGGAAACAGCTACTATATTGCTCAGAAACTAAGCAGTGAGCTTGAAGATTGCCAAGTATTGATGATTCCTTCCTTAATGGAAGTACCAACCTTCACCATCACTGAACAGGTAGGGTTTGTTTTTCCCGTCTATAAGGGGTTTCCACCCAATCTGGTCCCTCACTTCATCGAAGAGGTTTTCCAAAAGCAGGATCTCTCCCCATTGAAATACCTGTTTTTGGTAACCACTCGCTATCTCTTCCAGGCATATACCTTCCAGGCGATGGAAGTCCTGCTCAAGGAAGCGGGCGCGGTAGTGAGCTATGCCAACCATATTGTGATGCCAGATGGCTATATCCCCTTGCTCAGCGCTCCAAGTGAAGAGAAGATTGAGGAACTCTATGCAAAAGCTGACCTGAAGGTAGCAGAAATTGCAAAGGATATCAGAGAGGAGGTTATCAAACCACCTCACAGACCTCCCCTCTCTCGCTTTGCGATCAACCATGTCATGATCCCAATCCATCGTGCATTCATGGATACAGCGCTCGATTTTGCTGTAACCGATGCGTGTACCTCATGTGGGCTCTGTTACCGGATGTGCCCATCTGCAAACATCGAGATGAAAGATGGAAAACCTGTCTTTGATCGTGCATGCACTGGATGCCTTGGTTGTTACCATCGCTGTCCTGAACATGCTATCGTATTCAAAACCAAAAAAGTCCGTGAGGGGTATTACCCCAACCCACGTTCAGGCTATCAAGTGGAGTATCGTTCGTAATGGATTCAATGTTTGACCAAATCACAGACCGTCGTTCCTCCTTGTCTGTCAAGTGGAACAAGGAAGTCATCGCATCGATATGTGGAAACCCTGAAGCAGAACCTTTTTGGGTTGCTGATATGGACTTTCCTGTAGCTCCGGAAGTATCCAGGCAGGCACGGATGCTTGCTGAACATGCAATCTACGGGTATCCCTACGCACCAGAGCAGAAGACAGCCTTTCTTGTATGGGCGAAGCAATGGCATCAGATGGATCTGTCGCAAAACCAAGTGGTACCCAGCCAAGGGGTCCTGAACAGTATTGCCATTCTTCTGGATCTCCTCAGTAAAGAGAAGGATGAGATCATTGTACCTTTCCCTTCTTACCAACCGTTTGTGACCATGGTAAACAACCTAGGAAGGACCTTGAGTCCTTGGCCGCTTTCTTTCGATGAACACCTCCATCAATTCTTTCCTGATTGGAATGCATTTGAGGAACTCTGCAACACGGCAAAGATTCTTATCTTCTGCAGCCCCCATAACCCCTCGGGTCTCGTATTCAGCGAAGCTGAGCTTACCAAACTGTGCACCATCGCAAAGAAACATGGTGTGACTATTATCAGTGATGAGATTCACGCAGATCTTCGCTATGATTCTTTCGTAAGTCTTCTGGAAGTAGGTAAAAGAACTGAGTGTGAAAGCATTGTATGCATGGCTCCCTCCAAAACATTCAATATGGCTGGAGAACACTACTCAATTACCCTGTTCAATAATCCAAGCCTCAAGAAAGCGTATGAGAAGAAGCTGCAGCAACTTTTTCTTTCAGGCAATTCAACATTCGCCATGACACTGGCTACAGCTGCCTACCAGAGTGGAGAGTCATGGTTACGTGAGTTACTCTCCTACTTGCAAGGCAACATTACCTATATCGATGAGACATTACAGAAATATGTCCCGGAGATTGTATGTATCAAGCCAAAAGCCTCATTCATTACCCTGCTAGACTGCGCTGCCTTGCTCCCTCTGGTCGAGAAGGACAGGGATGCACACCCAGAGCTCTATGACAGTAAGAAAAGCCCGGGAGGAGGCTTGCTGTCCAGATTCTTCGGCCAGCGTGCAAATGTTGCTTTTAATGATGGTACGTGGTTTGGAGGAGAGGAGTACCGAAGGTTTGTGAGGATCAACTTTGGAACACAGAGGGTCCGTCTTGAGCAGGCAATGGAGAGAATCATCAGAGCGGTGGAAGTACTGAGAAAAACCTACGGGAGTTGAGCAGCCAAACCCTTTGCCAAAAACCGGATGCCTTTCTCATCAGGGTGAATGAACCCATCATCATAGGCATCGCGTAAGGACAGGGAGAGACCATTTGCCACACGGATATGGGGAAAACAGTAGGTTGCATACTCTATGGTCTTCTGCATTTCAGCGAAGCTTCCCATCTTCTGCGTATGCTGGATATCAGCCCTCCAAAGTGGAGTGAGTACTGTAACTGGTACTGATGGGTAGAACTTCCTGATTCTCCCCAGTAACGCAAACATCTCCCCGCGTAAATCTGCAAGATTTTCACGAATTGACCAATCATTGGTTCCGAGTGCCACAAGTATACCATGGATGGGAATATCTAGCTTTTGGATAAGTCTTGAATTCACCAAAGCGCCAGCGAGACCTTGGTTGATGACCTGTACTCCCTTGAGTGAGGAGAGCCTCTCGCATAATGCCAGAGAGGGATGGTGAATTCCTACCCCTTGGACGATTGAATCCCCGATGCAAAGCAGTGTCTTCTCTTTCTTTTCAATAGGCTGTGCATCGCCTTCTATACAAAAACCCACCCGATGATGCATGGGAAGATAGAGACTTACCATATTCCCTTTTTCGATGGAGACCTGGTCACTCTGTAAAGGGAGATGGATCATATCCTTACCTTCGTACAAGAGGTCGATGGTCTCAGATAGGTCCAGCTGCCTGGGATAGAGAGACGCAAAATCGATAACCTGCTCGCCCTTCTTTGGAAGCAGGGACTGGCTATACCGTCTCAGATGCACCGTCACATCTGTAAGGGTGTGAAAACGTAGGCAGACCGAGGCACTGGTTCCTGCCATCGCACGATATAGAGGATGGGTGTTGTAACCCATCTCCTGTTCTTCTGAGAAACGGAGAGCACAATAATACCCATCCTCAAGAAGTTCAACCGATAATGCATTATGTGTTAGGGCGAATATGTTCTCTTTAGAAGTCGAGCAGTGTTCGGCTGCCATATATCTCTTCCCAGTTTTCTGAAAAATCGTGGACTGCCCGGGTAATGGAAGGCATGTGGAGTCCGGTCTGCAACAGTGAATAGGGAACGGTGCAACAGCTTGCCCCACTGGCATAGCTGGTAGTTATCTCACTGAGATTCTTGAAACTCGCTGCGAGCACCTGGCAGTTGGTACTGTTTGCCCAGAGAAGACTGCTGAGTTCCTTGATGACCTTTGCTGCATCAATATCAATGTTCAACATCCTATTGTAGTAGACAGCAAGATATCTTGCCCCAGAGAGCATCGCCAAGATACCCTGCATGGTTGTATAGATTGCAGTGGCGGTAATATTCACTTGGCGGGAGGCTAGAATCTTAATGGCTTTCAAGCCTTCTTCAGTCACAGGAATCTTTATGAATGTATTCCTGCCCAGTATTGAAAGGATTTTCTCTGCCTCGGCGATGATGTGCTCCGCATCGTGGGCAACAACCTGTACATGAAGGCTTCTCTCTTCCCCAATAAGATCACGGATCTGGTGCATATGGGCAAAGAAATCTATCCTACCCTCTGCCTTGATGATGGAAGGGTTGGAGGTAACCCCATTAATGGGATACGTTTCCAAACCTTTCTTGATCTCTTCCAAATTAGCTGTATCAAGCATGAGTTCCATACTATACCTCGCTCTTTATCATGCCATAAAACCGTGATGAGAGGAAAGCTTAATCCCTGAGCTTTTTCTCACGGTACTGTTGTGGGGTCATGTGATAATTGCGCTTAAAGAGGCTGTAGAAACGGTGTATTGAAGAGAAACCACACTGTTGGGCAATGGAAGCAATACTCTCCTTTGAGTGAGTGAGCAGAAGAGCTGCCCTGGAAAGCTTTTCTGCAGTTATCTCCTCCCAGATGGTGGTACCACGTACTGAGCGGAAGCGCATTTCCAGGGAACGCCTGCAAATGGTGGCCTGACGCGCAACCTCGCTCGCTTGCAACCCTCCGGTAGCTTCTGCCTTGATCAGCTGCATCGCCTTTGCCACCTGTTCATCTTCACAAAAAAACAGGCGGGTACTCTCCCTTTCCCTTACCGGTCCAGGAGCTATGCGACGTATATGCACCCCGCTTGCCTCGTCGTTAAGCAAGGAGTCGAGCATTGCAGAAGCTTGGTACCCGATCGTCTCACAATCGGGCTGAATGCTTGAGATGGAAGGACTGGCCAACTCACAGAGCAACGTCTCATTGTCCACGCCCAGCACCATAATCTCCTCAGGTATGCCAATACCCAATCGTTGACACACGAGTTCCACTTTCATTGCAGAAAGGTCATTACAACAGAATACACTGCAGGGTTTTGGAAGCTCAGTCAACCACGCTTCCAGGTCTGCATCTGAATCATAGAGATGCCTCCACCAGGAAAGAGAGCGGGAGAAACTCGGCATCATCTCGGGAATGGAGGAGGTTGCACTACAGAATCCAATGAAGCGCTCTCGTGCCCAATGCACCTGTTCTACGCCACACCAAGCAAGATGCTGGCTTCCCAACTTTTTCAGGTACACACCTGCACTTACCCCCGTTTGGTAGTCATCATTTCTGACTTGACTGAAAAGTTTCAGTGAGGTGGCCCCGGCAATATCGACCACGGGGATACCAAGTGAAGCACAGAACCGTGCATCCTCATCATCCTCAATTCGGGCGATCAGGGCATCACAGGAAAGAAGCGCCTCCTTGTCGAGAGAGAAGAACCAAGGACCTTGCCCTCGCACCTGCCAGTCGAACTTGGAGCGGGCATACTGTACCACCCCATTTGCAACGGCCATGTCATAACCATCCTGGAACCGTAGTTTCAATCCTATCTGTTTCATGGTTTCCACTCTATCACAAAATGCGCATTTAGATAGTATCTTTTCGCATATAAAGCATTGCTAACTCGCATAAACACGATAAGGTATACATATTAGGAGGAGTACTATGCAACTACCTACACGAACTATTGCGAGCACCAAAGCAGAGATACCCATCATAGGCGTGGGGACCTTTGGTTCTGACCACATTTCCAGTAGCGAGATGGCTGAAGCAGTACGAACTGCCTTGCTTCTAGGCTACCGAAACATTGACTGCGCAAGCGTATACAACAATGAGAAAGAGATTGGAGAAGTTCTGAAATCCTGTGGAATCAAGCGGGAAGAGCTCTGGATCACAAGCAAGGTATGGAATGATTCCCACGGCAGGGACAATGTTATTGCATCTGCAAAACAGTCACTCAAGGACCTGCAAGTGGACTACCTTGACCTCTACCTTGTGCACTGGCCGCTGCCGAATTTCCATCCACCACACTGTGATGTAACCAGTCGCAGCCCTGATGCAAGACCTTACATCCATGAAGAGTTCATGGAAACATGGTCTGCCATGGAGGAACTTGTGACCATGGGCCTCGTTCGTCATATCGGCACCAGCAACATGACCAAAGCAAAGATGGAATTATTGCTTGCCTCCTGCAATATCAGACCTGCCTTCAATGAGATGGAACTCCATCCCTGCTTCCAGCAACCAGAGTTGCTCTCCTATATCAAGCAGGAGGGAATTATTCCCATTGGGTACAGTCCCTTGGGATCCCCAAACAGGCCTGAGAGAGATACAACACCAGAGGATGTCATCGATATGCAACATCCACTTGTTGTAGAGATTGCGAAAAGGCACAACTGCCACCCTGCCGCAATCTGTCTCAAGTGGGCTCAAGCAAATGGGATTATCCCCATCCCTCTGTCCACGAAGGAAAGGAATTTGAGGAGCAATCTGGAGAGTGTCCTTACTGATCCACTCACTGAGGAGGAAGTACTCACCCTCAAGGATGCAGATTGCAATAATCGTTTGATCAAGGGACAGGTCTTCCTTTGGGAGGGGGCTGATTCTTGGCATGACCTTTGGGATGAGGATGGGACCATTCCCTGCCCAGAAAGATACCGATAAGGAGAAAACTGATGGAAAAGAAGATGATGAAGGGAGCAAAGCTTCCAGGAAACAGTACAGTAGCATTCGGTGAGTTCGAGATTCCCAAGCCGGGGTATGGACAGGTGCTGGTTAAGACCAAGTGCAGTACCATATGCGGGAGTGATATCAGGGCAATCTATCGTGAACACCTCGGGAAAGGACCTGAAGGATACCAGAACGTCATTGCAGGACACGAGCCTTGTGGCCAGATTGTTGAAGAAGGCGAAGGGCTGAAGCGGTTCAAGAAAGGCGACCGTGTAGTCGTCTATCACATCAGTGGATGTGGAGTTTGCCATGAATGCCGCCAGGGCTATATGATCAGCTGCACAAGCGACAAGAGAGCTGCCTATGGCTGGCAGAGGGATGGGGGCATGGCTGAATACATGCTTTGTGACGAGAAGGATCTTGTCTACCTCCCAGAGGAGTTGACCTATGCTGATGGCGCTCAGGTTGCTTGCGGCTTTGGTACGGTCTATGAAGCCATCGAGAAAGTCGGCGTAAGCGGTAATGATGCAGTGCTGGTTGTAGGTCTTGGCCCAGTTGGCCTGGCAGCATTGATGCTTGCAAAGGCAATGGGTGCAAACAAACTCATAGGAATCGAATCCCAAAGTGCACGTATCGAGCTGGCAAAGAAGCTCGGCCTTGTTGACCATGTATTTACTCCTGCAGAAGACAATGTGGCACAAATCAAAGCTCTTACCGGAGGCAACGGTGTCGAACGCGCTTTCGATTGTTCAGCAAGTGATGCTGGTCGTGCAACTGCGATCAGGGCAACACGAAAGTGGGGCAAGATTGCACTGGTTGGAGAAGGTGGCACCGTACACTTCAACCCAAGTGAGGACATGCTGCATGACCAGAAAACCGTATACGGAAGCTGGGTGACCAGTATCTGGAAAATGGAAGATCTTGTAGAGCGACTGGTTCGCTGGGGTATCCACCCTGAAGAGCTCATCACTCATCGTTTCCCTCTTGAGAAAGCTGATGAGGCATATGCCCTGATGGCAAGTGGTGCATGTGGAAAGGTTGCTGTTTGTTTTGACGAGGAGCTTCCTAGCTAAAGACCCGATTGAACCGTGGGGAGTGCTCGTTGAAAGCCACTATTGACTTATCATCGGTCACTACCCCACCGTTGTCTTCCATCACACAGATGGTTGGTTCAATTACGACGGTGGAAGGAAATCCTTGCTGATCACCATCAAGACGACGGATCAGGAGTTGGGCAGCCATTTCACCCATCTGGTCGAGAGGCTGTGCTACTGCATAGTGGCAGAATTTGAGCAGTGGTGCATAGTAGAGGTAGTCGAACGTGGAGAACACCACCTTTGAACGGATCTCCCTGGAAGCTTTGCTCATCAGATAGCTTGTTGCCCCAATATGCACCATATCATTTACCACGAAAAATGTATCAGGGCATTTCGGCATCGTAAAAGCTTTTTCCATAAGGGTATATCCAGCCTTTTGGGTCATTCCTCCAAGTAGGATAAAATCGGGATCGACATCCAGCTGGTGGTCATGCATTGCATCCAAGAACCCGTGGAGACGCTCAACCGATGTATGGACATGATTGTCTCCACCCAGAAATCCAATATTGGTTTTCCCTTCCCTGATCAGCGCACAGGTCACATCATATGCACCCTTGCGGTTGTCGGTAAGGATGACATCACAACGCAATCCTTCAATTTTTCGGTCGAGCATGACCAGGGGAATATTTGCGATTGCCGGGGAGGTAAAATGTGCACCAACATCACCGACTGGAATAACGAGAAGTGCATCAACATTTCGCTCAAGCAGAAATGCAAGTTTACGCTTTTCTTCCTGCACTGAATTCTCTGAACTACAGAGCAGTAGTGCATACCCAAGTGGGCCGAGCAACTTTTCCAGCTGCTCGACTATTTCGGTGAAGAAGGTGTTCGAAATCTCTGGGACGATGATCCCGATACTCTTGGTTACCCTGAGTTTCAGGGAGCGTGCTACCGCATTACGCTGATAGTGCAGCATATTGACAGCGGAAAGCACTTTCCTTTCCGTCTCTGGATTCACCACCCCGAGATTGTTCAGAACTCTACTGACAGTGGCAATGGAGACGCCAGCAAGATTCGCGACATCCTTGATTGTTGCTGCTTCTCGTTTGCCCATGTACCAACCTACCTATGCGCGGCGTGCGTATTTCTTCATGTCGAAGTAGACCGCGATGATAATGATAAAGCCTTTTACCAATTGCTGGTAGTAGCTGTCAACACCAAGGAAGGACATTCCGTAGTTGATCAAACCCATGGTAAAGACACCGACCATCATTCCACTGACTTTACCAACGCCACCATTCTGTGAAACACCACCAACGGTAACTGCAGCAATGGCATCCAACTCCATACCGTTTGCGGTAAGCGAGTTTGCCAAGCCAAGGCGGCTTGCCAGAAGGGTACCAGCTGTACCATAGAGCAAACCTGCATAGAAGTAGACCATCATAAGGTCACGTTCGACATTGATTCCACTTACCCGCGCTGCCTGTGCATTACCACCGATCGCATAGAAGTGAGTTCCCTGACGGGTATGCTTGAGTAATATCCAGACAACCAGTGCTGCAATGGCAACATAGATGATGAGATTGGGAACAGGACCAACGCTTCCCTGGCTGATGTTCTTGAAGTTCTGGTTAAGGGAACCAACAACGGCTGCCTTGGTATAGATGAGCTGCAAACCCTTTGCAATGGACATGGAGCCCAGTGTTGCAATAAAGGGAGGAAGTTTTCCATATGCAATCAAGTACCCGTTAAAGAGACCAAATAGGCCACCGGCGGCAACGGCTGCTACGATGGGGACGATCAGAGGGAAGGTCTGGCCAGCATATATAGCGGAGCTGTAATCTGGATTCTGTGCAAAGGAAGCCGCCACGCTAGCAGTCAAACAGACGACATATCCGATGGAAAGGTCGATTCCCTTGGTGATGATGATCATACCAACACCCAGGGCTGCAAAGGATCTGACCGATTCAGCAATCAGGAGATTCCTGATACTGCTCCACCGCAGTGCTTGTCCGTTGGTCAGAATGGAAAGCAATAGCAACAATCCAACAAAGGTGACCCAAGTTGTATATTGTGAGGCAACTTTTTTGCTGTCGTTAAGTAGTTTTTTCATTTCCATAGTAGGTTTTTCTCCCTCTCTTACATGAACTTCGTTGCAAGACGCATGATATTCTCTTGGGTGCACTCAGACTTGTCCAACACGCCAGTACATTTCCCAGAACAAAGAACCATTACCCGGTGGGACATTCCGATCAATTCCGGCATTTCTGAGGAGACCATGATAATGGCCTTTCCCTGTTCAACCAGTTGTCCCATAATCTGGTATATCTCATATTTAGCCCCGACATCGATACCTCTGGTCGGTTCATCCATAATCAGGATGTCCGGCAAGGTCATCAACCATCGACTGATGATAACCTTCTGCTGATTACCTCCTGAGAGGTTCTGGATCAATGTCTCCATGGTAGGAGTCTTGGTCCTGAGTGCCTTGTTGTATCGAACAGACTCTTCCTTCATCTCCTTGTGCTTAAGGAGGTGCAACTTATTCAGATACTCTTTCAAGGAGGCAATCGAAGTATTGTTTGATATATTCATCAAGGGGAAAATGCCACTCCCTCTTCTATCCTCGGTAATCATCCCAATGCCATGTTCAATGGCTTTTCGGGGAGTCATGTTCAGGATCTCATCCCCATCAACATAGATTTTTCCTTCGTGGGTTGCACGCACACCGAAGATTGCTTCCATCAATTCTGTACGTTGTGCTCCCATAAGTCCACCAATACCAAGGATTTCACCACGATGGACCTCAAAGGAAACATCCTGGAAACTTCGGGGATTGGGGGAGCTCAGATTCTCTACCTTTAACAGGACCTCTCCCACATTACTCTTGAACTCAGGGAACCGAAGCTTTGCATCACGACCAACCATAAGAGAGATGAGTTTCTCGTTGGTCATATCTGCTACATCATAGCTTCCGATCATCTGGCCATCACGCATGACACTCACTTCATCAGCTATGGTAAAAATCTCTTCCATCTTATGGGAGATATAGATAACCGCTACATTCTGCTCCCTCAGTTGGTTGATGATCTTGAAAAGGTGCTTGACCTCGTTATCCGTAAGTGAGCTAGTAGGTTCATCCATAACAACCACCGAGGCATTGTAACTGACCGCCTTGGCAATCTCACAGGTCTGCTGCATGGAAATGGACAATGAACCGATGCGAACTTCGGGTTTCACATTAATCTCCAGGTCCTTGAGCAGGTGAGCGGTATCCTCATTCATTTTCTTGTGATCGATCAAACCGAACTTGTTCAGTGGCTCACGACCAAGGAACAGATTCTCTGCAACCGATCGCTCAGGAACATTACTGAGCTCCTGGTGAATCATCGACACTCCTTGGTTGAGCGCATCATGGGAGTCCTTGAATCGGTGCTCCTTTCCATTGAGTTTGATAATCCCTTTATCTTCCTGATAAATACCGAACAAACACTTCATCAACGTCGATTTGCCTGCACCATTCTCGCCCATCAAGGCGTGTACTGTTCCTGGCTTTACCCGGAGCGTTACTCCATCAAGGGCTTTTACACCAGGGAAGGTTTTGGTAATTCCTTCCATTTCCAGGGCAAATGTTGTGTCCATCTGTCTTCCTCTTTCCATATTTTGCAATCGTCGTTCATAAAGTGTCTCCTACTGCTACCAGCAGCAGGAGACAATCTTGTCTTACATCAAGTCCTTGTAATTCTCTTTGGTGATCGGCTTGAAAGGAACCAGGTAGCACTGGGAAATGACAGCTGGGTCATTTGCAGGTGCTTCACTGATGACTTCCTTGGCAGGCTCGATTCCCCAAGCGGTTACGCCCTGTGCAGTGCCTTTGGTGGCCATTGCAAGTGCAAGCTCAAATGCGGTGCTGCTCTGTCCAACTGAGTCCTGCAGAACGGTAGCATACAGCTTGTCCTGATCCATGGAGTTCAGTGCATCGGCAGTGGCATCGATACCGAGAACGGGGAAGCTCAGGATGGTACCATCGCTGGCATCATTGTCAACCAAACCGTTGGTAACCAAGGATTCAACTGCGCCCAAAGCCATTCCGTCGTTCTGAGCAACCACGAGGTTGAACTTGCCACGGTGTGCTGCAAGCCAGGTGTCCATCTTTTCCTGAGCCTTGTCTGGAGTCCAGTCAGCAGTGTCCTTTGCAACGAAGTTCACGGTATAACCGAGGCTTTCGAGGGTATCGACGAAACCAGCTTCACGGCTGATCTGAGCGGGGTGCCCAAGCTGTCCCTGCAAGTACAGAATATTCAACTCTTTACCAGGAGCCTTATCAGGATACTGGGTGAAGTAGTCATCTACAATCTGTGCCTGGTACTGACCAGCAACCAACTCAGGTGAGGAAGCAAGGTAGAAATCCTTACCTACCTTCAGAGCATCAACAGAAGGCTGGATGTTGGAGAAGGCAGCGCCGCCACCAACAGCCTGAATCTGCTGTGCCATCTGCTCAGTTACACTGGTGTCCTGAGGAATGATCACAAAATACTTGTATCCCTGGGTGATCAAGGTGTTGAGCTGGTCGAGCTGACGAGCTACGTCACCCTGCGCATCCTGCAGGTTCAATTCAACACCGTTCTCTTCTGCAAGCTTGCGAAGATTGTCAGCATAGTCCTTAACAAACTGTTCGTTCAAATTTCTGATAAGAGCACCGATTTTCACCGTATCATCGGCTGCTTCTTTTCCGCCCTGTGCAAAAAGACCAGTACAGACAAGTGCCAGTACCAACAAAATAGCTACAGTCTTCTTCATAAAAACTCCTTTTGAGTAATTCCAGGATTCGCCTCCTGGCAAGCGTGATATTCACAATAGGCATCCATCGCTGATGGACAACCCCTATTGCCTGTGTCTTATGTATCTTCACATCGGAAAATCCATTTGTCAATGAAAAAATGTAAACGTTTACAGGTTTTTCTACTTACCATAGCTTATAGTATGTTTTTAGGTATAAATTTATACCTTCAGCTAAGTGTAAACCTTTACAATACTCTCGAACTAGTAGGAAAATTTATTGAAATTGGACGATATGTTTCCTTGCAATATCGATATATTTGGATTGGTATGGAGTAGTTTTCCTGCTCTCTTTTTGCATGGATCAGTGCCTAATTGCCAAGAAAATTGGTGGTAATTTTTGCATGAATACTGCATAGTAAAAACCATGGCATACACCGAATATGGTAACACTTGGTGGGGCGCGCGATGGCTCGACTCCCTAACACAAATCGATTACTCGAACAGGATACCCAGAGGGAAGCGATATGCCCGAAACGGCTCAGTCCTTTCCATCAAGAGTTCGAATGGGATGGTGGAAGCGCGTGTCCAAGGTACAAGAGCTACCCCTTACAAGATAATCGTTGGAATCAGTCAATACACGAAAGCAGACAACAAGAGACTGATCGATCTAATCAGGGAGAATCCCTATTATCTGGGAAGCCTGCAGACCGGTGAACTCCCCCCAGAACTTGAACAGGAGTGTATGGCTATCGGCATTAAGCTGTTCCCGCAATCATGGAAGGATTTGGGGATGCAATGCAGCTGCCCTGACTGGGCTGTCCCCTGCAAGCACTTGGCTGCGGTCATCTACATGATTGCCAATGAGATCGACAAGGACCCTTTTCTTATCTTTCGCCTCCATGGACTTGATGTACAATCATCGCTTCTGAATTCCGGGAGTACTGTTAAAGAGCAGATACCAACCTTGGATTCTCTTACCCTGATTAATGGGAAGGGAGGCTCAACTGGATTGGGCGAGCTTGATCTCCAGGTAATCCCAGACATGAAACCAGTGCTTGAACGTGTCCTTACCGAGGCCCCTCTCTTTGCCCCTCAATATGACTTCAAGCGAGACTATCTCTCCTATATTTCAAGCCTTGCAAAACAGACCACAAAGTTTGTCAATCAGCTGGAGATCCCTCAGCAGATTCCGAGCATCCTCTATGATGAATGCAAGATCAACTACCAGGGAAAAACGATGCAAGGAGTTCTCAAACAGGGCAAAGGCAAGCTTGCCTTTTCATCACAAGAGATGGATGGGTGTCTCTCCTATCTCCAATCCTTTCCCATTGGTTCAACAGAGGAGTACCCTCCAGTCCTTTCACTCCTGCTCTTTACACACAACTTTGCGCTTCGACTTCTGCAGACCCATGGTGCCATCCCAAGACTGTTGGATCTTGGGAAAGACCAATACATTCTTCACTGGATTCCTGCCTATTTTAATCCTGAGATCAAGGCGATAACAGACTCCCTCACAGCTAGGTTGCAGGATAAGGATCTAGTCTTCATTGATTCCAAACCAGCAGACAAGCTCCAACAAATTTTTCTCATGGTGTCATTGTTTGTTCGCTCCTATAGCGACCTATTCGTTGATATTACAAATATCCCAGAAACTGACGAACATGCATTGTTCTTTGCAGGAGCACCCTATAGGATCAGGACCCTTGCTCAGAGAGGGAATCCCCTTGCCATCCATCACTGGCTTGGAAGACTTATGCTCACAATCCGCTCTCATCGTCCCGTCCTTTGGATGAAGGAAACAGAAAAGGATACCTTCCAGTGTACCATCCAAGTCAAAGAGGCCGATAAGGAACCGATTGATCTCTCCTTATTTCTTTCAGAAAACACAGAGACGGCTGCAATGCTCCAAGATCTCAGTTATCTGGGAACCTACTTCAATCCCATCCAGAAAGCATTGATGGCACGAGGTAGTACTACAGTTACTGGTGATGAATTTCTCGATGCTTGGTTCAATGCCCTTCCAGCTCTGAAAGCACTTGGGGTCAGTATGATCATCCCCAGAAGCTTGCAAAAGACGCTCTCTCCACGTGTTTCTGTTCGCATGAGTACCTCCAGTGGAGGATCTGCTGAGAGTTTTCTTGCCTTACGGGATCTCTTGGATGTCTCATGGACTATTGTTTTAGGAGAGGATTCAATCGACCCAGAAACATTGCAATCCATGTTGGATCAAGGTCGAAAGTATGTTGCGTTCAAGGATCAATATGTATTGCTCGATGAAAAGGAGATTGGAAGAATCAACCACAGACTGGAGAAATCCATCAAACTCTCCCCACTCGACCTCCTGAAGGCACATTTGTTGGGCACCTATGATGAACAGCCGGTGATGATGGAAAAAGGTGTACAGGAACTATTTGGCTCCCTCTTGCAGATTAACCCCACACCAGTACCATCAGAAGTCAATGCTTCATTACGGCCCTATCAGGAGCGAGGGTTTCAGTGGTTGATGCACAACCATGCAATCGGATTGGGGTCACTCTTGGCCGATGACATGGGATTAGGTAAGACAATACAGGTCATAACATTCTTGGTCGCCCTGAAGAACAAGAAGATCATCACACAGAAAAAACCAGTTTTGATTGTTGTTCCAGCCTCTCTGATGACTAACTGGGAACATGAGATATCGCGCTTTGCCCCCTCTCTCTCAACCTTTGTGTATCATGGGCAAAACCGACAGCTTGAGAAGGGAAGTGACTGCATCATTACCACCTATGCTACAGTGAGAAGAGATAGTGAACTCTTACAGAAAACTCGTTTCTCGGTGACCATCCTTGATGAGGCACAGGCAATCAAGAATAGGGACTCAGCCCAAGCAAAGTCTGTCAGCAAGCTGAAGAGCGATCACTCCATCGCCATGACCGGCACACCAGTTGAAAACCGAATGCTTGACTACTGGAGCATTATAGATTGTGTCATGAAGGGTTACCTGGGTAATCAGACAAGCTTCAAGAGCCATTTTGCCATTCCCATTGAGCGGTATCATGATCAGGCTGCCTTGAAGGCTTTCCGCTCCCTTACAAAACCCTTGATGCTTCGTCGAGTCAAAACCGATACTTCAATCATCAACGACCTACCAGAGAAGCTGGTACTTGAAAGGTACGCAAATCTATCCTTGGAGCAAAAAGTACTATACAAGGGAATTGTGGAGCAGACGGAGAAAACCCTGCAAGGTGCTGATGGAATTGAAAAAAAGGGCTCGGTATTCAAGTTAATGACAGCCCTCAAACAGGTCTGTTGCCACCCTGCCCTGTACTGCGACACCAGTAGCAAAGAATCAGGGAATTCCGGAAAAACTACCCTCTTGATGGACCTGCTTGAGTCAATTCATCAGAGAAATGAGAAAGTGTTGGTTTTCACCCAATATGCCCAAATGGGGTTCTTGCTTCAAGAGTTGTTGAAAGAATCATTTTCACTGGAAGCTCCCTTCCTGCACGGAGGTTCTACCAGGACACAGCGTGATGCAATGGTGAAGCAATTCCAATCTGATCCTGAATGCTGGCTGATGCTTCTCTCAATTCGAGCAGGGGGTACTGGATTGAATCTTACATCTGCAAGCCATGTGATTCACTATGATCTATGGTGGAATCCAGCTGTGGAGAACCAAGCAACCGACCGTGCGTTCAGGATTGGGCAAGACAAACAGGTAACTGTCCATCGGCTTATCACAGAAGGGACCTTTGAGGAACGCATCAACGATATGCTCACTTCTAAAAAAGATTTGGCTGACAGTGTTGTATCGGCAGGGGAGAATTGGATAACTGAGCTCTCAACTGAACAGCTGAAAGAACTCATAGAATTGAGGGAGAGCCATACAGAGACAGCCCCCCGTTAAGGAAGGGCTGGCTTTGTCTGATGCTCTTTGTGTTACGGCTTGAAGATCTTAACCTTCTGCTCCCGCTTGATCCGGTCACGTCCCTCTTGCAGGCTTTCCAGTTCACCGGTAGCCCAGGCTTGGACAACCAAGTTACCTAAAGCTGTTGCTTCCACCGGTCCTGCATACACAGGTAGACCGGTTTCAGTGGCTGCCCATTGGTCGAGAATCTCGTTCTTGCATCCGCCACCAATAATATGCAGGGCTGCAAACTTCTTCCCGATTACAACCTCCAGATCGCTGATTGCCTTTGCATAGGCCTTGGCAAGTCCTCGATAGATGGCAACCATGTACTCGCCATGGTTGGAAGGAGCGGGAAGATCATGCTCCTGGCACCAGGCATCAATCCTGTCAGTCATCAAATTATCGTGACTATTGGGTTTAAGGAACCGGGTATCAGAGGGATCGATGTACCCTTGATAATCCGTACAGCGAAGTGTTTCCTCATCAAGCTCTTTCCACTTGATCTCCTGACCTTCCCTTTCCCAGTGTCTGACACACTCCTGTTGTATCCACATCCCCATGATATTCTTGAGAAATCGGATACCACCGCTGGCTGCCACCTCATTGGTAAACCCACTCTCCATGGAAGCTTGGTCAGTTCGGGGTTCAGAAAGTTCAACTCCCAGAAGTGACCAGGTACCGCTGGAGATGTACAGGGGCGTCCCTCCAGCCTCAGCAGGAACGGCAGCAACTGCACTCGCAGTATCATGAGCAGCACTTGCAATCACGACCACCTCAGAGGAGGCACCCACTTCGTGGGCAACATCCGTGGTCAAGCTTCCCAATACAGTACCACTGTCAACGATTTCCCCAAACAAGGAACGCTCAAAACCCATATCATCGATTAGGTCCCATGCCCATGTTTTTTGCTTTGGGTCGTACAATTGCGTGGTAGAAGCGTGGGTACGTTCATTCTTCATGATCCCAGTCAACCAATAGGCAAGCAGGTCTGGTACCGACAGGTAGTGAGATGCCGCCTTCAGTGTTTCAGGGCGATCACGTTTCATGGCAGCAAGTTGATAGAGAGTATTGAAGGGTTGGAAGGCAATTCCGGTTCTCTCATAGATCCGCATCTTCCCTCCCAACTGCTTCGCCACCTGCTCGATCAACCCATCGGTTCTGCTGTCACGATAGTGATAGCAAAGGGAGACCAAGCCCCCTTTGTCATCAGTAAGCACATAGTCAACGCCCCAGGTGTCAATACCGATGGAGGTGATATCACTCCCATACTTGGTAAAAGCCTTCTTCAGTCCCACCTTGATCTCGGCGAACAGGCTCTGGATGTTCCAATAGAACTCCCCCAGTATCTGGTCGTTTTGGGTGACAAACCGATGTACGACTTCAAACTCACCGAGGTCCCCGACGAGAACTCGGCCGTTGGAAGCACCTAAGTCGATGGCGATATGCTTTTTCATAATTACTCCTTGATTCGTTTCTTGCAGTTTTCCAAGAGGTAGGCTTCTGCTTCAGCTGACCACAATCCATTGTGCTTATCAACAAGCTTTGCAAGTTCAGCAAACACCTCATTGGTTTTACCCAGTTCAGCAAGATCGGTCAGTGCTGTGAGGGGGAAGTCAAGATGAGTATACATCATCTTCTTTCCACCAGGGATATTTGGCAGGTTGATCACTGCCTCGGGAACTGCTGAGAGCCCTCCGATATGGGTTACCATTGCTGCAGGGTTGATCAACCTCTTTTCCATCAGGTGCAATGACTCTCTCATATCATCGGTATTACCACCACTGGTACCCACAATGTGTGTGGAAGCGTAGTGCACGTTGTAGAAGTTCATGCTTGCAGTGAAATCTGTTTTGTTTGGACCGGCGAAGAAATTCAGACAACCATCCTTTGCGAGGATTGCATCGGCCTGCTCTACCAGCATTCTTACAGGAGCCATGACCAGCACATCATCGTAGCCCTTTCCATCAGTGTATTCCATCAAGGTTGCATTCGGGTCACTGTAGTTCTTGGTATTGACGTAGATCAGCTCAACCCCGTTCTGCTTGGCATCCTCAACGCTGTACAGATCCTGTGCACGTTTGAGGCGTGCATCATCTATGTCGGTAACGACCAAGCGACCGGGCTTACGATCAGGGTTGTGCACTGCATAGTCAATTGCAGAGAGCCCCATGGGGCCAACCCCGGCAAGAATTGCCATATTGCCACCCTCGACGATTCCCATCTTGTGCTCATACGAACCATTAGTCGTGTGGTACATGGCGTGGAAGGTTCCAACGACACAGGAAACAGGTTCAGCAAGACTTCCGAGGAAGAAGGCATCCCCATCATAAGGGAGCAAGCAATCCAGTTCCATTACCTGATGAGGGATCACCACATAGGTTGCGTCCCCTCCGATGTACTGGAACGAATATCCAGGGGCATCAAGGGTACCCTGGTAATTCAAAGCTGGCTGGATAGAGAAACGTGAACCAACCTTGAACTTATCCTGCCACTTCTTTCCTACCTCAACGATTTCTCCACAGAACTCATGACCCAGCATGATCGGGTTCTTGTCGACATCATCGGGGACTCTCTTATGGCTTGCACCCTGCTCAGCGGCCTTGTGGTCGCTCATGCAGATACTATTGGTTATCACTTTTGCGAGGATTTCGTCCTCAGCAATCTGGGGAAGTTCAAACTCTTCGAGGCGAAGATCATTCACTCCATACAGACGGATAGCACGTGTTTTCATTTCTATTCTCCTAATTAAGCATGACCTGGCCACCGGTTACGGGAACCGCCTGACCTGTCTCGTAGGTCTGTTCGACTATGTAGAGAAGTGCCTTCATGACGTCCTCTGTGCGACATCCACGATTCATCGGCACCTTCGATTCATAGAACCGTCTTACATCGGCAACACTTTTCGCTCCTGGAACCTTTCCCGCTTCCAGGTACTGCACGAACAACCCTCTCTTCGGGTCCGACCAAAGCGGACCGTCAAGGAAGTTGCCCGGACAGATTGCGTTGACCTTAATGTTATCCTCAACCAGCTCCAGAGCAAAACTCTGTGTAAGTCCGATGGTCCCAAATTTGGCACCGGCATAGGCGCCATTCTTATTGGAACCTTCCAATCCGGACTTACTGGAGATGGCAATAATATCAGTAAAATACGAAGCACTGGGAATATTCTGCAAAGCCATCAGTCTGGAGGCAAACTTTGTGCAGATAAAGAATCCAGTATAGTCAACGTTGGTAACAAACTGGAAATCCTTCAACTCCATCACCTTCACTGAACCGGCACGAAGAACCCCTGCATTGGAGACAAACAGATCCAATCCACCGGTCTCTTCAGCTACCTGATTCATCATAGCCTCGACACTCTTCTCATCAGTAACATTGACTGTGAGCGGTTTGGAAACAGTGATGCAGGCTTCCCAGTTCAGCTCATCACTGAGCTTTTTTGCCCCATCTGCGTTCATATCTGCTATATAGACAAAGGCTCCATGCTCAACAAGGGAGCGAACCATGCCCTCCCCAAAACCTTGGGCACCACCGGTAACCAAGGCTACCTTGTCTCGAACGACATCTGCCCGACTGAATGTAGGAGGAAGCGTGGGGAGCAAGCTTACCCCTTCCGCCCTAAAGGCCTCATCATAGTTGGTCCCGAGCCCGTACTGAAGGTCCATTCCTGCAATTCCTATTACAAAAGGGAAAACCTTTCTCTCTGAAGTGTAGGCATCGAGCAACTTCTTCCACGCCATTGAGGTCTCTTCGATGCTTGCAAACTCTTGTGGAGATGGCAAGGAAAGGTCCACCTTCTTGCCAGTGACACGGTGTATAAACAAACCTTTCTGACCATCAAAGGTCAAGCCACGAAGCACTGGGGGAATTTCAAAGTTAATCTGTTCTGTAAACGTAGTCATTGCTTCTCCTTAGAACTGTTGCACGAGGGAATATGGGTCATGGGTATTCATTTTTCTTCCTAGTGCTGCGTAATGTTTCAACTTCTCATCGAGAGAAGACCCCGACATTGGATTTTGAGGATGGAACAGACCAAGCGTATCATCACAGGAGGCGAGCTTCTCATGCGCTACCAGCGCCCAAGCTGCATCAACGAGATGCCTGGCCGTAGGTTCCAACAACTCAGGACAGTTCATACTCTGCCTGCTGCTGTTGATATCGACCCCACTGATCTCCATCAGGTTTCTCTCCCTGGCAAGCTTCTGCAAACGAAGCATCTGCTCCTTGGTATTGCGAGGAGGCATATAGGTCACCGCAGGGAAGCCAATATCCACTAGCAGGTCCAGCAGCTCCTCCAGAAACTCATCCTCAAACTTCTCTGCCTTCTTATCCCCGGTCACACTCTCAGCCACATCCCCAAGATAGGCATAGGCTGCGATAGCACCAATGCTGTTGGCAAAGGAGACTACCTCACGAACATCCAGACACTCCTCCTTGGAAGGTTGGATGAAAAACCGAGGAAGGAAGGTACTCTTGTAGACTCCCAAGAGATCATATGCATAGTGGGGATTGTCCTTGTCCAACAACCAATCCTGCACCTTTCCAGCGAGGGTTAGTCCCAGGTCCTTCTTGAGGAAGTGGACCAGGTTCTCCCCTTTTCCAAACATGGCGATACTCTGGTTTGCCATAGCATAGAGAATGTGCCGTTCAGTAACAGAACCCCCTTTGTCAGCTCTGCTTAGGGGGAGAACATCCCTTTCAAAATCAAGGTCGAAGCCAAACGTCCCTACCAGAGCCTGCAAAGCTTCCACTTGTGCCTTGTTGCGTTGGTTTCGAATCGCCTGGACAGGCTTCAGGAACTCCTCGACTGTAGCGATATGCTGTTTAGGAACTCCGTGGACGCACATATAGGCTATTCCGATGCTGTCCGGATTGTTGAGCTTTCTATCTGCGAGCGGAGTATCGAGAAAACTCGTTCTCAGCTCGAATCCTACCGTACTGGCAATCCCGATATTCTGTGCTGCTTCCAGCATCTCCTGTGCCGCACCAATGCTGTCATGGTCAATACTACCCACAATACCCAGCCCTGCCTTCCAGGCAGCATACGCTGCTGCAGAAGGCTCATAGGGACTGAATGAGTAGGTGGTATGCACATGATTGTTCACCTCTTCAAGCGCGGTCCTCTTAAGAGAGCCACCTTGAATCAGGGAACCAATCTCACTACTCGAGGTAAGTCGAGTAGTAAGATCTCTATCATTGATGCTTTTTTCAAGCTGTTTCAAATCCATGGGCTTTCCTTATCAGACGCCGAGTCTGCTTGTCCTAAAGAACTCACCGTCAGTGAAATTGCTCTGGGGGACATATTCGGGAATCGGCAAAATCTGTTCGTGGATGGCATCCAGTACCGAGTACGCCTGTGCAAAGTAGTACTCCTCCATTTCTGCTGGCGGTGTGATCCAGTTCTTCGACCCGACCACAATTGTCGGAGCATCGAGATAGTCAAAGGCAAGCCTGCTGAGGTTGGAGCTTACGGTGTGCAGATAACTGCCACGTTCTGAGCTGTCGGTCACGAAGACTGCTCTTCCCGTCTTCTTCACTGATTCGATCAACAACTCATACTTGAGTGGGTTGATCCATCTCAGGTCGATCACCTCTGCCTCAATCCCCTTCTCGGCAAGCTGTTCTGCTGCCTTGGTTGCTGTATAGAGAGCGGGTCCAAGGGCAATAAGCGTTACATCCTTACCTTCCCTTCTGATTACCGGTTCTCCTTCAGGAATCTCGTAGTAGCCCTCGGGAACACCTTCCTTCACGAACATCTCGCCAATTCCATAGAGTTTCTGGCTCTCAAAGAATACCACAGGGTCAGTACCACGGAGTGCGTAATTGAGCATGCCTTTCACATCATACGGTGTTGCAGGATACATTGCCTTCAATCCGGGGACGGAAGCGACCATGCTGGTCCATTCCTGTGAGTGCTGTGCACCATACTTGTTACCAACTGATACACGGAGCACAAGTGGCATCTTCAGGACACCGGCGCTCATTGCCTGCCATTTGGGCATCTGGTTGAATACCTCATCCCCTGCACAACCAAGGAAGTCACAGTACATCAACTCGACAACTGCTCGTCCACCGGCCATCGCGTAGCCTACACCGCTTCCGACAATTGCTGATTCAGCGATTGGGGAGTTGAAGAAACGGGAAGGAGGAAGCAGTTCGGTAAGACCGCGGTAGCAGGCAAATGCCCCACCCCAATCTCGGTGATCCTCTCCATAGGCAACCATCGTCGGGTCAATGGAGAAGCGATGTGCCATTGCCTCGAAGACCGCATCACGATACTGGTACTGCTTTGCAGCAGGCAGTTCCTTGCCGTTCTCGTCGTAGGCATAGCGACTTCTGCGGGCAATCTGCTTCACCCTTGCATTGTCTTCCAGCTTCTCGAGGAGTACTGGTTCGCCATCATCAAGCTTCTCAACACTACCATTGGAGAACATCACGGACTCGACAAAATGCTCATCCACCATAGGGCTGAGTACCGGATCAACGGTAATCTCGAGTGTCTTTCTCATCTTCTCTTCAAGGACCGTATCAAACTGATCAAGCTCTTCCTGGCTTACAACTTTGTTCTCCAGGAGATAGTTGCCGTAGGCTACGATTGGATCCTGGTTACGGAATGCTTCCAGCTCTTCCTTCGTTCTGTAGGTCATTGCATCACTGGGGCTATGGCCGCTGTAGCGGTAGGTGATGGTATCCATGAACGCTGGACCCTCTCCCTTGAGGAGGATTTCTTTCTTGCGTGCCGTGGCATCTGCTACAGCAAGAGGGTTGAATCCATCAACACGCTCGGTGTGCATGGAGTATTCGTTGATAGCAGAGGCAACCCTTGCAGCAACCTTGTAGCCCATGGTCTCACCAACAGGCTGACCGCCCATGGCATAGAGGTTGTCAAAACAGTTGAGCATGAAAGGAGGATATCCTGGATTGTCTTCCCAGAGAGTCTTGTACTGGTCCATGGAGGATAGTACCAATCCTTCATAGACAGGACCACGTGCAAGCGCTCCATCACCGATATTGGCAATAACGATTCCCTTCTTTCGGTTGATCTTCTTATAGAGGGAAGCACCTACTGCTATGGTACAGGAACCTCCGACAATTGCGTTGTTGGGCATGCTTCCAAAGGGCTTGAAGAAGGTATGCATTGAACCACCAAGACCTGCTGAGAATCCAGGCTTCTTGGCATAAATTTCTGCCAATGCACCGTACAGTACAAAGTTCTCTGCAAGGTCACGAACATTCTCTCCGGGGAAGTGCTTCTCTACAATCTTGTAGGTCCCCCCATCCATGAATGACTCCATGATGGCAAGCAGTTCCTTGTCCTCCATCTTATAGATCGCACTCATGCTCTTGGCGAGAATCTCACCATGGCTACGGTGTGAACCAAAGATCTGATCCTCTGGATCGAGTACCATTGCCTGCCCGACAGCAGCACTTTCCTGACCGGATGAGAGGTGGGCTGGTCCACGGTGGTTGTATGAAATTCCCTGATACACACCCTCTTTCTTGATGGTGTCCAACATGGTCTCAAATTTTCTAATCAAGAGCATGTCATAGTAAGCACGGATCAGGCGTTCCTTTCCGTATTGCTTGAGCTCTTTCTTGATGTTGCTCTTGTACTGGTTAACAGGAATCGAGGGTGTTTCAATAGTGAGAGGCTCCCTCAATTTTGCTGGATCAAATGGTATCGTTCTGGCCATATTGTTACTCCTTACAGACTATGGTCGAGTGCAAAGCAAGCATCCTTGATAAGCTCGGATACACTCGGGTGTGGAAATACTATCTCTTTGACGTCCTGGACTCTTAGCTCTGCTTCAATGAGAGCAGAAGCGCCCCAGATAATCTCGCTGCTGTAGGGTCCCAGCAGATGAACTCCAAGAATGGCACCACTTTCCTGGTGACAGATCACTTTCACCAAGCCTGATGCACGCTTGCCTTGCTCAGCAAGGAAACGACCGTTTGCACGCATCTGTACGGTTTGACTCTTCACAGGAATGCCTTTCTCCTTGGCTTCCTTTTCTGTGATGCCACAACCAGCTGCCTCGGGATTCGAGTAAACAGCCCAGGGAATTGCGTTGTAGCGCATGCGCATCTCTTTTGAACCGAAGATATTGGAGATGGCAACTTCTGCCATGCGGGATGCACTATGGGCAAGGAGGGAGCGACCATTCACATCACCGATTGCCCAGATATTGGCAACATTGGTCTGCAGACGGTCATTTACCACTACCCCTTGTCGGTCGATATCCACTCCAAGCTTCTCCAGCCCCTGCGTGTTCGGCCTACGCCCAACACTCATCAGGACCAGCGCTGCTTCAGTGGACTGTTTATTTCCTTTGGCATCGGTATAGAACACTGCTTCCTTGGTAATTTCCTCTACCTTGCAACCAAGGCGGAAGTCCACTTCCTTAAGCTCGCGTCTCATCAGCTTGGCGAATTCACCATCCATCATGGGGAGAATTTCATCCATCATCTCTATGACGGTGACCTTGGTCCCAATCATGGAGAAGAACGAGGCAAATTCGATCCCGATAACCCCACCCCCGATGACAACGAGAGATTTGGGCACTTTCTCGAGATCCAGGATCTCATTACTGGTAAGCACATGCTCCAGCTTTGCACCAGGGATAGGTGGAACAAAAGCGGAAGAGCCGGTAGCGATCATCAGGTAAGAACCTTCGTAGATGGTATCACCTACTTTCACATGATGAGGGTCAATGAATTCAGCTTCACCAAAAACTGTTTCCACCTTGTTCGATTTCATCAGGAACTCTATACCACTCCTGAGTGTCCCCACCGTATCATTCTTCCAGATCATTGCATCAGGGAGGCTGAATGTCACCGAAGCAGCCTCAACACCATGTTTTGCACCATCAAGTGCATGATGGTAGAGTTTCGCACTATTGAGAAGACTCTTGGTGGGGATACACCCCCAGTTTGTACAGACTCCTCCAAGGTGCCCTCTCTCTATGAGCAGGACCTTCTTGCCAAGTGCCCCTGCTCTTTCTGCGGCAACATATCCGCCAGGACCGCTGCCAACTACGATTAAATCATATTTACTCATGTATCCTCCCTACAGTGCCAACAAGAGATCAATGGAGGCGATGTTGTCCATCAAGGCTTTCAGGAAGCGTGCAGCATCTGCACCATCGACTGCCTGGTGGTCCATTGTCAGCGAGAGACCAATCTTTTCAATAAAGACGATATCCCCATCCTCATCCTCTACAGGTGTGAGGGTAATGCCGCCAACCCCAAGGATTGCAACCTCAGGCACGTTGAGTACCGGGGTGAATGCATCAATACCAAAGGCTCCTACATTACTTACCGTGAAGGTTGAACCACTGAGTTCGTCAGGCTGGGCACTTCCTTCCTTGCACTTATCAATCAGGGCCTTGGTCTCTTCAGAGAGCTGGCGGAGGCTGAGCATGTCACTATTGCGCACCACAGGGACCAGAAGACCCTTCGGTGTGTCGGTAGCGACACCAAGATGCACATGACTAAAGCGCAGCATCTTATCTCCAAGGAAGTGTGCATTGAAGGCAGGGAACTCCAACAAGGTTCTGCTGACGGCAAAGAGAATCAAGTCATTGATCGTAACCTTGTTCAAACCAAGCTCACTCTTGGCACTCTTGAATCCTGCTCTCAGACGTTTCAGGGCACGTGCATCAGCCTGGGCATGAAGGGTAAGCTGGCATGTGGAATGAATGGATTCCATCATCCTCCTGGCAGTCACCTTTCTCACTCCCTTCACAGGTATCTCCTGAATCTCTTCAGAGACTTCTCCCATGCGTGATGGGGCAGCAATCGCAGGTTTCACCTGTAGGTCTGAAGAGAGGACTCTTCCTCCCATGCCACTACCACGTCCTGGAGCCTGGAGCCCCTGTTCAAGTGCCTGCTCTCTTGCAACCGGACTGAGAGGCTCTCCAGCCACTGAGGCTACATCACGTTCAATGATGCGGCCTTTCGGACCGGTGGGCTGTACAGAGGAGAGAGATACTCCCATGGAGGAAGCCAGATTGCGTGCCCTGGGGCTGGAGCCCTGAGCCTTGTCGGCCGTAGAGGGAGGAGTAGCTTTTTCAGGTTGTGTATCCTCAGCTGTTGCTGTTTCCTGTTTCTCTTCCTTTGGTTCTTCTTTATTGGTTTCTGTCTTGGGAAGCTCGACCTTCTCGCCTTCCTCTCCGACCATGACGATGGGAACCATTACGGGAACATCATCCCCTTCCTCATACAGTAAGGCCAGGACTACACCTTCAGCGGTCGATTCAACGTCAATGGTTGACTTATCGGTCTCTGCTGAGCATAGGACATCCCCTACAGCAACCTTGTCACCTACTTTGACATTCCATTCCACAATAATGCAGGATTCCACTGAGTTTCCCTGTTTGGGCATCACAACTTGTTGTGCCATGTGTTCACTCCTCTACTTTGCAATAAGGACCTCAACACCCTGCTCCTCGAGCTGGGTGATCAGGTCCGCAGGAAAACCACTGTCTGTGACAATGGTATCTATCTCTGTTACCGGCATAATCCGCACAAACCCACGATTCCCCACTTTTGAGGAATCAACGCACAAAACCCGCCGTGTGGCTTGTGCGCACATACGTTGTACCACCTGTGCATTTTCGATCAAGCTGGTGGTAAGTCCATGTTCCATGGTAAATCCATCTGTACCGAAGAAGGTGGTGGATACATGGTAGTTCTCTATCTGGGAAATGGCAGCAGGCCCGACAAGGGCCTCGGCTTCGCTTCGGTACTCACCACCAACCAGTGTGACCTGGAGCTGGGTATTTGCCCGTGCATAGGGCAGAATAAGCGTTGAATTGGTAACCACCCGTACATTTCTTTTCCCGAATATGTGTCTGGGAATCAGGGAACAGGTGGACCCATTGGTAATCATGATAAAGTCATTATCCTTCACCAAGGTGGCAGCAAGTTTTGCAATCAGGTCTTTTTTTGGAGTATTGGTATCGTCACGAAAGGCTGCTTGGGGAGCGGATGCAACCACGACCCGGCCGTGGCTTCGTATAACCAGTCCTTTGGAATCCAGATCCCGTAAATCTCCCCTGATGGTAACCGCAGAAACTCCAAGCTCTTCGCTGAGCCTGGATACAGGATACTCTTCACCACTTTTCAGAAGCTGGAGTATGTGTTTTTCCCGAGGGGAAAGCCCTATCATATGATACACTCCTACTTTCTTATCACTTTCGTTACGCTTTCGATTCTATTACAGTATCGCTAACTTTTCAAGTGTTTTCGAAAGGGATTCGTCAATCCATATGAAAGACTTCCTCCAAGGGAAGCGAGATTGGGGAGTTGTCTTCATTCGTGTCCATAATATCAGCCATATAGGCCCACCACTTCTGGACAATGGGGTTGGAGCCAAGATCCTGGCTCCCCGACTCTCCCTCTGATTTCTGAAAAGCAAAGAGGAGACCACTGTCCCGGTCAAGAAAAATGGTATAGTCGAAAACCCCACTTTCCTTGAGAAGCGCCTTCAGCTCCGGCCAAATCTCATCATGACGCTTCTTGTACTCTTGTTCATATCCTTTCTTCAACTGCATGACAAATGCCTGTCTCATGGGATGATCCCTCCTAATTTCTACTCATTTGCTGGAGTCGTAGCTTCCTGTTTGCCTTGTACATATCAAGCAATCGGGGAAGAAGAACCGCAGAGATGAGAAGCAATCCAATGACAATGGTCATCAGGGTTCCACTGAACTTCAACAAGCCCATACCGAACTTCAAGTAACCGACCAACATGGAGCCAATGAAAACACCATACACACTTCCCTTGCCCCCGGTGATGGCAACACCACCAAGCACAACGAGGGTGATGATTTCCAAATCCCATCCGGTGGCAATGTTTGAGCGTACAGAGAGAATTCGACTGGCCAACAGTATAGAGGTAAGACCACAGAAGAATCCGGTAACGGTGAAGTTGATTATCCTCATGGTCTTTACCTTGATACCGGAGAACCGAGCCGCTTCAGCACTGTTTCCGATGGCATACAATCTTCTTCCATACGTTGTCTTATGCAAGACAAACGCAAAGACCAAAACCAAGACCAAGTAGAGAACAAACTCAAAGGGGATAATGGTACCAGGTATGAATTGCTGACCAAAGAACCCAAAATTCTCTGGGAATTCAGTACGTGCCTGATCTCCCAACAAACCAATTGCAATTCCCCTGAATACCGACTGTGTCGCAAGGGTGACCGCGATGGCCGGCATCTCGAGGGCTGTAATCATCACCCCGTTGAATAACCCAGCGAGGGTTCCAACAAGTAGGGCAATGAATATAAGGGAAGGAATGGAAGCTCCCCCCTGTGCAGCATTGCCTACCGCATATGCACAAAGAGCAATAATGGAGGCAATCGAGATGTCGATGTCACCACACATGATGATGAAGATCATAGGAAGGGCCATGATTGCCTTCTCACTGAATTGGAACGTTGCATTCATCAAATTGAACCAATCAAGGAAGTACGGGGTTCTGATAGTGAAAAAAACGAACACCAGTACAATGATAATGGAGAGCAGAACTTCCCACTGGGTAAAATATTCAATCAACCGGTTCTTAAGCGACATTTCATCGATAAGCCGGGATTTTGCTACCAAATCTCTCTTTTCAGCCATACCTAGCCTCTCCTCTGAGCAAGCAGCTTCTTCGTCTTTCGCTGGTCGCTGATGGTGTTGAGCGTCAATGCGATGAGAATGATCAAGCCTTGGACGAATGTTTGCCAGAAAACTGACAGGTAGATAACCGGCAACGCATTGGTGACCACACCAAGGAAGAGCGTCCCCAGGACCACCCCGATAATGCCACCGGAGCCACCGGCGAAGTTGACCCCACCAAGTACACAGGCTGCTACTGCCTGCATTTCAAACCCAGTTGCCATCTCATTCACTGCAGAAGCATAACGAGCGGTCCACAGAGCCCCTGCAAGGCCACAGAGCGTTCCACTGATAAGGAATACCACAACCCTGACCCTGCTCTCATTCACTCCTACAAATTTTGCTGCTGTCGGGTTTCCCCCGATTGCATAGACTTCTCGTCCTGTGCGCGTATACCTGCTGAAGTAATAGAATACAGCAATGACAATAATGGCAATCCAGAGAAGGTTAGAAATTCCGAGGAAACTATTACGAGGGAAATCTATGTAGGATTTACTCATCTCATGGGCTGTAACCCACGTACCTCCACTGAGGAGAAAGGTAAGCCCGCGATAGATATTCACCGTACCCAATGTGGTAATGATCGGGGGAATTTTTCCATAGGCAACCAACACACCATTGAAGAGACCCATCACCATTCCAATGCCCATTCCTGCAAGCAAGAGGAGCAAGGGGCTGACTGTAGGATTTGCCTCATTGATCATACCGGTAGCCATACCTGTGAAGGCGATAATGGAACCTACCGATAGGTCAATCCCGTTTGAGAGGATTACATAGAACTCACCAATGGCGACAATGGACAGGATAGCCATGTCGTTAAGGATAGTGGAGATGTTCTTCGCAGAAAGGAACTGCGGAGAGCGAACTGAAATCGGCACCAGGAGCACCACCAACAATACGGTGAGGGTTGCCTCCCTTCGGGCCAGTGCTTTCTTTACAAAGGAGGAGAAGGATAAGTCAGGCATTGGTGGCCTCCATCTGTACAGTTGCGATTGCATACCGCATTACTGACTCTGCTGTCGCTTCTTCTGCATCAAGAATGGCTGTCTGGTACCCTTCATGCATCACGACGATCCGGTCTGACATTCCCAAGATTTCAGGAAGCTCACTACTGATCAAAATAACGGCAACACCCTTGTCCGCCATATCACAAACGAATTCGTGTACTGCTGCCTTCGTTGCTACATCAATACCCTTGGTAGGTTCATCAAGGATGAGAATCTTCGGATTTGTCCCAATCCACTTGGCGAGGACAACCTTCTGCTGGTTACCCCCACTGAGCGTTTCAGCATCGACATGGTACCCTGCAGATTTTATCTCCATCTGATCACCGTGTTCCTGGACATAATTAGATTCGGTCTTTTTCCTGGTCACCAGACCTTTCCAGCAAAGATTGGTCAATACCGGTAGGCTGATATTATGGGTCAAACTCATTTTCAATACCAAACCCTGCTTCTGGCGATCTTCAGGCACCAAGGCAATCCCTTTTCGCATGCTGTCAATGGCACCTTTGGGCATAAAGGGTTTCCCGAGTAAATGCATCGTCCCCTCACTGGCCTTGTCAATTCCAAAGATAGTTCTCACTACCTCGCTGCGACCAGCTCCGACAAGCCCGAAGAGACCAAGAATCTCCCCTTCATGCAAATCAAAGGAGATGTCCTTGAAGGCACCAAGCTGACTGAGATGCTTAACCTCAAGCACCTTCTTACCAATCTTTGGTTCATGGTGGGGGTACATCTGGTCTATTGAGCGCCCGATCATCATGTTAATGATCGTATCTTCGTTGCTCTCAGCTACCTTCCCTTCCCCGATATATTGTCCGTCACGGAAAACCGTGTAGTAATCACAAATTTCAAAAATCTCTTCAAACTTATGGGAGATGAAGAGAATTGCCTTGCCCTCTTCCTTTAAGGAGCGGACTATCCTGAATAGATCATCGACCTCTCGGCCGGTAAGTGCACTGGTTGGCTCATCCATGATGACCAGATCTGCATCAAGGCTGAGTGCCTTGACAATTTCCACCATGTGGCGCTGTGCAACACTGAGATTCTTGACCAGGGAGTCTGGATTGATATCGAGTTGCATCCTCTGGAGCAATCCCTGGGTATTCTCCTGCATGGTTTTCCAGTCAAGTTTTTTTGTTTTCGGATTCCTAAGGTGGTGTCCCATGTAGATATTCTCTGTGACACTGAGCTCGGGAAACATGGATGCTTCCTGATGGATGGCTACAATCCCTGCCTGTTGGGCGTCGATTGCATTCTTGAAGGAGATTTCTTTCCCCTCAAAGGTCATTGTTCCACTGGTAGGGATATAGACTCCGGTGAGAATCTTCACCAAGGTGGACTTTCCTGCTCCGTTCTCTCCAATGAGGGCATGCACTTCACCCCTTCGTAGGGAGAGATGTACATCATCCAAGGCTCTGATACCGGGAAACACCTTTGTTACGTGTTGTACTTCCAACAATGCCTGTTGCATTGTTCCTCCTTATGCAAGCAGATGCAAAGGCTCCCGCTTCCGAAGGGAAGCAGGAGCCAGGTGTGATTCGATTAATAGATCTCTGCGAACTTCTCGATGTTGTCCTTGTTGAATACATAAGGAGTACTCATGAAGGCAATACCGTTCTCTTCGACCTTGATTGAGCCCATGCGACCAGCAGGAATCTCTTCTCCAGTTGCACCATCAACCGTCCCTTCAATAAGACCATTGAGGATGTAGGTGGAGCTGTATCCAAGGTCAATTGGATTCCACAGTGCCATCTGGCGACAGGTGCCGTCGAGGATGTAGCCCTTCATCTCTGAAGGAAGACCAAGACCGGTTACTTCAACAACGCCACTCTTTCCAGCGTCCTTGACAGCCTGTGCGGTTGCAAGCAGACCAACAGTGGTCGGACAGATGATAGCCTTCAGGTTGGGATACTTCTGCATCAAGGAGACAGCTTCACGATAGCTCTTATCGGGGGCATCATCACCATAGACGACTTCAACAAGCTTCATGTTGGAATAGTCAGCTTCCTTGATCTCTTCCTTCATCCACTCAATCCAGAGATTCTGGTTGGTAGCCTGAGCAGAAGCGGAAAGGACAGCAACATCACCCTTGTAGTCAGTCAGTTCAGCAGCAAGCTGAATCTGCTGGCGTCCAATGAGTTCGGGGTTACTGGGCAGGAGGTCAACAATTCGTCCACCTGCGTTGATACCGGAGTCATAACTGATAACCTTGATACCGGCTGCCATGGCTTTCTTGGCTACAGGAATCAATGCATCTGCATCGTTTGCGCTGATGGCAATACCATCAACTCTCTGTGCGATCAAGGTCTCGATGATCTCAATCTGTCCCTCTGCAGTAGCCTGGGGAGGTGCCATATAGGTCGTCTTAATCCCACCAAGCTCAGCGGCAGCTTCTTCACTACCTTTGAATACTGCATCAAAGAACCCATTTCCCATACTCTTTCCGAGAATGACAATCTCTTTTTCACCAGCTGGTGCTGCTTCCTTGGTTCCCTGGGCAAACATTGCACCAAGGGCCATGGTCATGATGAGAACAAACAACAACGTTTTCTTCATAACAAAACACTCCTTTTGAGAAATCTTCTCCGGGAAAACCCGGAACCTATCTGTACCTGGCAGAACACCAGGGCAAACAGCAAAACTACTGTCACAACTTCCTTTACTCTTAGTGTGACACCGATTTCAAAATCTGCAATAACTGAATAGTCATTTTTTAGCACGATTTTATCATGAATGTATTTAGTTCGGCTGAATAAAAGGTACGCTTTGAGCGTAGAAGAATTTCTGAAAGCCTCCCAAAAGGGGGACTAGAGTATATCAAGTACGAGTATTCTCCATCTGCAATTTTACTTATCAAGAGTATATTACTATTTCTCTATAGCGCATTATTCAAGAATAATTCATCGATTATCATGAACCCACTATCAGATATAGATACCTGTTGTTCACACTCTAAGTTAATATTGCTTATACTTCCGTAAGAAGAGTGGCTTAATCCCTCCACATGCAATCATTGAGAGCATCTGCTCCCCAATAATCTCGCCTTGGAACACTCTCGTCCCCACCATCACTTTCGCAGATTCCAGATCAACATGAACTACATCGCCATCAGTCACATGCCTATGAATATCCTTACAAACCAGCAAAGGCAACCCTAGATTTAAGGAGTTACGATAAAAGATTCTTGCAAAGGAAGATGCAATCACAAGTGGGATCCCGTAATTCAGCAAGGCGATTGGAGCATGCTCTCGACTTGAGCCACATCCAAAATTTGTTGCCGCAACTACGATAGTCCCGGGTTTTATCTTATCTCGCTTATCACTGCTCAATCCTTCAAAGCAATGTTGAGAGACTTGTTTAGGCTCTGAAAATCCAAGATATCGTCCAGGATAAATCTGATCTGTATCAATATTTTTCCCTAATACAACTACATTACCAGTAAATTGAAAACTCATAGCATGGATCCTTTATTGCTGAGCAGAGTTGGAGCAGCCAACATCCCTTGAATAGCACTCTCTGCAACGACAGCAGGAGAAGCAAGGTACAATTCTGCATCTCTGCTTCCCATACGTCCTGGAAAATTTCTATTGGATGCTGTTACACACACTTCACCAGGGGCTAGTAACCCTTCATGAGCCCCCAAACACGGTCCGCAACCTGGAGATACCAGTGTAGCCCCTGCCTTAAGAAGCTTTTGCAGTGTTCCATCAGCAAGACAATGCATCATCACTTGATCCGATGCAGGAATAATCAATAATCGCGTACCTGACGCGACATGCCTATCCCCAATGATCTTTGCTGCAATCTGGAAATCCTCCTCTCTTCCTCCTGTGCAGGTTCCAATTAAGCATTGGTCAACCTTGACTGAGGTAACCTGAGAAAGAGGAAGAACTGAATCCACACTGTGAGGTACCGCAATTTGCGACTCCAGTCCATCGATATTGAAAGAGAATTTCTGGAAGTATTGATAGTCGTCGTCTGTCTCATAAACGGTATACTCACTCACCCCTTTCTCTGTGAGGTAGGATAATACCAATTCATCAGGATGAATATATGCTGTCTTTGCTCCCATCTCAACGGCAAGATTGCACAACACCATCTTGGAAGCAACTGACAGTTGTTCAACATACGAACCACAAAATTCTATTGCCTGATAAATTGCACCATCTGCCTTAAGCTTACCTACAACGAGCAATGCTACATCCTTTGCCATGGTCAGGGGGCCAGGAGTTCCTTCCAGACATATCTGGATGACCTCAGGAACTTTTATCCATAACTGTCCCTCGATCATCACAGTTGCCATGTCTGTTGCACCGATACCGGTACCAAATGCTCCAAAAGCACCATGGGTTGTAGTATGGCTGTCAGTTGCTACAAAAAACATACCAGGATAAATCAATCCTGCTTCTGGAAGTACTTGGTGACAGACACCTTTCTCCACATCAAAGTGATGAGTCAGTTTCTGAGAAAGAGCAAATTCACGCATTTTTTTGTGATTCTCTGCTCCCTCAATGGAGGGAGATGGAGCATAGTGATCAAACACAAATGCAAGTTTTTCCCTATCCCACACACGTGTTCCACCCATCTCATAAAAGGAACGAATAGCTTGAAGGTAAATATCATTTACTTCAGCAAAGTCGACATTCGCCATCACAATTTGTCCGGCTGTCACTTCTACCTTGCCAGAAGCCTTTGCTAGTATTTTTTCCAATGCATGCATCTACACTAACCCTCAACTCTCACGAATTTCGAGCCAAGGCTCTGTCAGGATTCCTGCACTACGCACTTGGTAGACATAGCTATATTTCTCTTCAGCACTACGCCAAGCCTTCGGACCAAAATACGCTTCATAGGCATTACAATTGTGGAGTTGCCCAAATGTGTTAAATCGGTTTCCAAAACAGGTAATCTCAATGGTATGTGATTGGTTATCTACAAGACCAAGATCAATAGTGTATGGTTCCCCAATGATCTGACCCTTGTCATTACCATCCAATGAAACAGTAAGCAGAGATCCCTTGTATTGAGGTACTTTCAACAACCACCGACCTGCTTCCGCTTGTGTCCTGATTACATAGGTAATTGAATCCCCGTAGAAAGGGAATCCTTGTCGGGTGATATCCCCAAATGAAATAGTGTGAGGTTTTTCACAGAGCATTGCCTTACTTCCCAGGAGACGTACGCCGAAGTCTCCAAGAAGGTAACACCATTCAAGATTAGTCTTTTTTCCATAAGGGATGTTCATTTCCAGCGTGTTGTTTCCTCTTTTCACTGTTCCGATTTTCCGGACAGGAAGACAGGGATCAACAAAATAGTTGCCACTCAGGGATTCTGTTATAGCATTACCATTGAAAACTATCTCTGCATCGGGTGTTTCACATGCTAGGGAAACCATCACACCATCAATTTCAGACTCAAAATCAAATCGCAATTGGACTTTGTGGGGCAAGGTTTCTTCATCCGGAACCAGCCATGGCTGAGGGAACGCCTCAGAACGTATCGGATACCCACATTCAGAACGAATTGCATCATCCAAGATCAACATCTCTTCAACATCATTCCAACTACCCCCATCAAGTGAGTATGCAGCTTGATCGAGCAAAAGATGATTTTGTTCATGCAATTGATAGGATGAAATCTCACGGATCCGATGTTTTTGCAATAGCCGAGGAGTATTGCTATCCACAGTGACTGTAATATTATTTAATTCCTTCTCAGTAGAAAGTTCGAACAACAAACTGTCATGCACATGCAAAGGATAAGAAAAATGTGTCCATCCTTGCTTATGATCAACTTCCAATTCTATACGGTTACCTGTA
Source organism: uncultured Sphaerochaeta sp. (assembly GCF_963677315.1). Lineage (NCBI taxonomy): Bacteria > Pseudomonadati > Spirochaetota > Spirochaetia > Spirochaetales > Sphaerochaetaceae > Sphaerochaeta > uncultured Sphaerochaeta sp. Next base: position 552,056 of record NZ_OY781940.1, read on the forward strand.
AAGGTATCCAGCAATGTTACAGAGTGAAGACCTCTAACTTTTATCATACGTGTAAAATCTTCATCACTACGGAAGTTTTGCTGTTGCATCCGATTGCTTTCTCTTCCGTGGGCAATAAACAACAGAGTGCGTTTACCGTCATTTCTCATCTGATAGATAAGATCATTGCATAACGTATGATGACCATCATAGATTGCAACATCGCGCTCCGTATCCAGTGCATTAAGCAGTGCCCATTGGTCAAAACCAATATGTAAGGCATCTCGTGTCGCTTCAAGCGCTACGTCACTTTTCTGCCCATCGACATAGGAAGGTGCCCCTCCCAGGAATATCACCTTTCCTCCAGATGCAATGAATTCTTTCAGAATAGCTAGGGTGGTACTCCGGATAGTGATAAATTGGGGGACCACCAGAACTTCATAATTCATTTCCCCGATATGACAGCTTTTCTCGTCACATCCATTAAACAATTTTGGCAACAGAGACTCAGCGACGAAATCATAATCCAATTGAGCAAACAATAACCAAGAGGTTATTGAAGTAAACTGCTCCTCTAGTTGTTTTCGTATTCCAATAGTCGCATCATCAGGGCCGAGGGTAAGCCAATAGCTTTCGATAGGATGGAGCACCCCGATCCGTACCCTAGGCTTTCCTGTAGTAAGCGCAACGTTGACTCGTGAAAAATGATCCTCAATTGTACGATATTCTTTGTACCAAGTAGAATGTTGGTCTATAGGAGCTGGATAGTCTCGCTTTGACTCTCCAGCCATAGTTGCCCAACAAAGATGATGCACACGTACAGTAACCCCCAAGGCAGCCTGCCAATCGCCTTGCAACTTATGTCCGCGGAAATCAAAATCCCAGTTTGTTACTCCATACAACTCGCTTAGTACTCCAGGGTAGCCAAACTGGTGACATGCACTTTGTGCCTGTTTTGCAGTTGCATACTCCCTTCGGTCTGCAAGCATATCTATACCTGGGAGCTTAAAGCTTCTATAGGATCGCATTGCCTCCCCGCAAAGGCGACTTTGCAGATCCAAGGTAGACTCTCCCATAAGATGTCCAGTACTAAGAATACCGTGGGATGTACACCAATCATCCAAAACATCACAATAAGCAGATGTAAATCGTTCCGTCAATATTTCAAAATAGCGATATCGTGTTACCGGATATGCACCTGTTGTAGATTCCCAGAAAAGTTCTGGGAGCTTATCAAAGAGGCTTTCTCCGAAAACTTGTTGATATGATTCGTCAAATGTATCGGTAAATGGAATACCTACCTCATCATTCGATTCTGAGCATGAGAAATTCTGCAACTTAAAATACTGAGGTTCATCAGTAAACATCGCAGGAACTGATTTGCCCAACTCCTCTTTCAGGGTAGCGGCATACACGTCATGTGTAACACGGGTAAATTCTTTTGCTGCCTCAGGATTGAGCGTATCAACATACGATTGGTTGTTGAACCAGGAACTGGCTCCAGAGATAACTCTGTAAGCATGCCATATCTGGGTTCCTTCCTGAGCACTTGCACCTTTTTCTACTTTTTTATAGCTACTCAATCTACCCTGCTCCAGAGTCACCTCATAGGAACAAAGATATGAACAATCACCATTCATATTCACGCGAGAGGCTTGGGGCAAATGTCTATCGACATACCCATCCTCATGAAGAATCGGGCTAAAAAGGAGATACCTGATCCTGAACTCCTCATGCTGGGTGACAAGTCCTCCTGCAAATCCTGAAGGCCACTTATCCTCATCATACAACCATGTGAGCATACCCAACTTCTTGCCAACTGTATTGCAATGCTCAACCAATTGCATGAATCTTGGCCCTAGATATGGAGTATTCAAGCCTATTCGAGAATGAATATGGAACCCCCCAAAACCCATCTCGTGAAAAATCTCTATTTGCTTTTCAAGCGTCGCCTCATCCAAATCAGAGTTCCATGACCAGAATGGGGTTCCCCGGTATTCACTGGTAGGTTGTGAAAACTTATCGTTAAATGATGTATTGTGATTATAGAGAGATTTCATGAATTATCCTTTAACCGCACCGGCAGTTACACCTTCGAGGATTCTCTTGTTCAAAATGAGATAGAGAATGAACGGAGGGAGAGAGATGAGAACAATTGCTGCAAACAAATAATTCCACTGCGTAAGAAATGCTGATTGGAATGTATAGACGAACAATTGAATCGTGCTGTTTCTTGCACCCGACATGTAATACAATGGATTTGCAAAATCGTTATACACGACAACCGACCGAAGAATGACAATTGTCGCTGTAATCGGTTTTAGTATTGGAAATATGATTTGAAAATAGAGCCGGGATGCAGAACATCCATCAATAATGGCAGCAGCATCAATATCCCTTGGGATGGTTGCCATATAACCTTTATAAATCATAACCGAAAATGGGAACATTGTTGCCACTTCCACCAAGGTAAGACCGGCAAGTGTGCCGACCACACCCAACTGGGACAAAATCCAATAGGTTGAGATTACCGATGGGGGTACTATGAGACCAGCCAGAATCAACTTATTTGAAATCTTTGAAAATTTTCCTTGTCTTCGCTGCATGATATACCCTGTCATGCTGGCAACCAAGACAAGAATTACTATCGATATGATAGTAAGACGAATACTGTTCCACATCGATCGAAAGAACAATCCATCACCATAGCTAAGGATATATGAATAATTTTCAATTATTTGCCACTTCTTAGGAAATGCCAGTGACAATCTCGCTGCTTCTGCTCTCGTCTTGAATGAATTAATGATGATGAAATAAAACACAACCCAATGTGTGAGGAATGTCAAAATCAGTGCTGATACTTCTCCAATTATGGTCGCGGCGCTTCTTTTTATTTTCATTAGAGTTCAACCTCCCTTTTTGCTACGAAGTGATTGAGAGGGAAAATGATGAAAGAGATTGAAATAAACAGGATTACGCTTCCTGCTGTAGCCAACCCATACATTCCTTGCCCGAATAGTCTATATACTACCAAGCCCAGAACTTCAGTTGAAAATCCTGGACCTCCCTCAGTCATGGTGAGGATCAATTCATAACTCTTCAAACCGCCGATCAATGACAGGGTTAGTACTGTGTTGATCGAAGAAATAATCATCGGCAATGTGATAAATCTAAAGGTCTGCACCCTGCTCGCTCCGTCAATCTTTGCCGCTTCATAATAGTCAGGGGAGATAGCTCGTAACCCTGCGATATAGATAACAGTGGTAACACCAATCCCTTTCCAGAAATCAACCAAGATAACTGAGAACAACGCTATATCTGGATTAATCAACCAACGTACCTTACTGATTCCAAAGAATGCCAACCCTTGGTTGATAATACCCGAGGGGTGCATCAAGCTGGAAAAGGCAATACCTACTACGACAAAGCCGAGAAGTGTTGGAAAATATATGATACTTTTCAAATAGCCCGAAGTCTTCAACTTCCCGCAGAGGCCAGCCGCTATAAATAGACCAAAGATTACTTTCGATAGACTTGTAGAAAACGCGTAGATAAACGTATTTCCCAAAGCTGTACGCAAATTAGTTTGAGAGAAAAAAGTCTTGAAGTTTTCCAAACCGATGAACGTTGTGCTGATTAAGTTCCACCGTGTCAAAGAAAAATAAAATGACAAGAAGGTTGGCAAGCCAAAGATAATTAGATAGATAAGCAAACCAGGCATTACCATCCAATATTTGTATACATGTTTTTCATAACTATTCATGATAATTTACCGGCCTAATGATAGATTAATAAAGAAAAACCCAAGGCGAAACACACGTTTCGCCTTAGGTTTAGAAATGCTGTTGCTTACCAGTTAGAAAGACCAAGCTGCTTAGCGGAGATTGCGTTGTCTTTGTCAATCTCTCGGGCTGCTACCTCAGGGGTAATCATTCCAGCTGCAACCTGACTGGTGTAAGTTGCCTGGTTGATACCCTTGATGGGACTATAGTATTCCATGACTGGAATGGAAGCTTTCTCTACCCATGCCTGTGCTTCAGCCAATGAAGGATAAATATCTTCTGGGAACTCCACACCATTGAGCATGAAGGCACCGGTGGGCTTCTGAACAGAAAGATATGCCTGTACAGCTTCATTTGTGGTCATGAATTCAAGGAACAACAATGCCAATTCAGGATTTGTTGCATTCTTGTTTGCCAAGTATGCCATTGGCATCCAAGTGGCGACACCACGTACATTGGGGTCTTTATCCGGAAGTGGGAAGAATCCCATATCCTGAATCGCATCGGGAACCAATATCTCCATGGTTGAGAGAATATTTGTTCTGATGATTGACATGGCTGCTGTGCCGTCCCCAAGCATCATTGCAACATCCTCAACTGATGTAGCCAATGCATCCTCATTCAGATAGTCATTCACTGCAAGGTCATACATTTTCTGAAGACCTCCAACAAATGTCTTGGAGTCTGAAAGCCTGATTTCATTCCGTGTGTACTTTGCTGCAAATTCAGGATCTTCCTGGGCAACATAGTAGTAGTTCATCAAGAACGGAACTTGGGTGAGGCTTGTCTTTGAGTTTGGAGCCGCAACCGGAGCAATTCCTGCTTTCTTGATTACTGCACAAGTGTCCAAGAACTCATTCCATGTCAATGGAACATCAAGCCCCAAATCTTCAAAGATTCTCTTATTGTAGAAAACACCTGCAACGTTGGATGGAGCCAAGGGCACGCCATACACAGCACCATCAATGGTAGCAGCTTCTTTAAAGTTAGCATCAAGATTGCCAATCCATGGCTGATCCTTGATGTCAATTACATTTTCAGCAGGATAACTCTCATAGAGTTTTGCACCTACAGAACTTGCAAAGATATCTGGCAAGGACTTTGTAGCAACACGTGTTCTCCTGAGGTTTTCTCCTGCATCACCACTGGGAACGACCTCTACTTCAATTTTTACGCCGTACTTTTCTTCAAAAGCCTTGTGCTGGGCTCTTGCTGCCTCAAATTCACCTTCTTTGTTAGTCATCATCATGGTAAGAGTCTGACCCGCAAATTTGCTCTTGCCTTCAGTAGGGACAGCAACCTCCTGCTTCCCTGCTGCAAAAATGTTCAAAGGCAATACAACAAGTACCAATAATAACAGAACAATACCTTTTCTCATTCCTTTCTCCTTTTGTTCCGGAAATCCGGATATATTTCAATTCCTGTATTTCAGGAATTTTACACTTCTAACAATATGTAGCAAATCACCTCCTCAAAATATATCTTTATATCAAATTGAAATCAAATCTAATTCCTCATAGTGTCATATGTAAATTATGTAATTATGTTCACAATTTTGTTGCTAGGTATTACATTTAGAAAATACATTTCAAATATCTATAAATATTTTATATTTTCTGGATATAACATCAATTCTTTTCTAATGAAAGTCTGACACATTTACAAATAAGCGCAATAACGTAATTGTCAATTTTTAGCACTATTTTGCCATATTCATAATTATTTGCAAAACAAAAGCCAAAAAAAAGGATTCTGTAAGTATCTCGTAATGCATCGAAAACCTAAAATCAGGGGACTCTTCTCAGCCTAATGACTTTTCGCATAGAAAACAGAAATGCCTATAAGTCACGCAGCCGGATATAGGATTTTTCATTGTAATAGATTGATAGAGAACAGAAATGAAGAGTCAGACTAGCTCCTCTTCTTTCCAAACAGCACTCCCCCCAGCAACCCTACGAATGTCTGCTGGAAGAGTATTCCCAAAATGACAGGAAGGGCTGCAAGAGGAGAAAAATAGGTAGTAGCAAGCACCAAAGCTGCACTGATATTCCTCATTCCTCCGGTGAACGTCATACTGACAAGGCTGGGACGATCCACCTTCAGGACATATCTGGCGAGTACATAGACAAGGAGGAACCCCAAGGCAATGACAAAGAGGTTCATCAGGATAAGTGGAACATAGATCCAGGAAAATGAGAGAGAACCAGAGAGAGCTCCAACATGGATTATTACCACAAAAATAAGCAGAAGCTTGGTAAAAGGACTGAGATAGAGCACGGCTTCCTTTGCAACCTTGGGCATGGTTTGGGTAACCAACATCCCCACAAGGGATGGAAGGACGATCATCACCAACAAGCTGGTCATGATCCCTCCTTGGTCGATTGCCACTGTCGTATTGGAAAGCAGCCTGATCGTCAGGGGTGTCAGGATGGGAGAAAGCAAGGTATCAAGAATGATGAGTGAAAGGGCAAGGGCGGCGTCTCCCTCATAAATGGTTGACCAGATAAAGGCGGTCACTGCAATCGGAATCGAAGAGAGCAACACAAAACCGGTGACAATATCAGGGTGTGTGGGAAATATCACTCGTCCAATGAGTGCGACAAAAACCGGCAGCACTATATGCGCACTGAAGAGCACAAGCAGCACAGAGGTCATTCGACGTGCGATCTGGGCAAACTGACGATAGCTTACCCCCAAGGCTCCTACAAAGGTAATGAATGCGAAAAAATAGGTTCCAAGAAAACGGAAGGAATCCAAACGATGACCAAGCAGCAAGCCGAGCACCACACCAATTGGTGTAACGAACGGCATCACCGCATTAAAACGCTTGTTTATATCCTGCAGTGATGCCATCTTACCTACTTTGATGCAACTGAAGACCGATATTTCTCCACTTCCCAGTTTCTGATGAAATCAATCATTGCATCATCCATGAAACGGGGCCCTCCAAAACTCTCGGTATATACTGCAATTGATACAGTATCCAAAAAGAGTGGCATCGGCTTCTCTCCCAGGGAGAATACCCCTAGGTTCTGTATGCAGACAATCTTTGGACTCACGCCGTGTTCGGCCTCATACTGTTTAAAAGCAGAAACTACATCCTGCCCCTCTTCAACCCAGAGTGGCTTGAAACCGGCATAGACAATATGGTCAGGGGTAAAGGAGGAAGCAACTGCCTGGAAATGGTTCTCATTCTGCAGGTAGTGCGCAAACTCCTTATTCCACGAGAAAAGAACTGGTTCTTTAGTAAGACCCCCAAGCTCTTTTTTGACTGATTCAACGCGGGAAGAGTCTGCCTCCAGAGAAGAAAAATCAGGCTTTCTTACCAACTGGGAGGAAATTTTTCCCATCAAGGAGTTGTAGAGGCTTTCTATCTCCTCCAAACTCTGCCCACCGGCAAAAATACCATGGTTCTGCAGGAAAATCAGAGAGCTGACGGTCCCAGTTTCCTTTTTTTGATCGGCCATCCTGGAGCGAACAATATCTGCAAGGATGAATCCAGGCTTCACCAATTCAATCCAGAGTGCTTCAGGGAAAAGCCTGGCAACAGCCTTCTCTCCTTCTTGCGCACAGGTAAGACCATTCACCATGGCAGGGTGAAGGTGGATGACATAAGGAAAGGGGAGCAATGCATGGAGCAAGGCCTCAACAGAAGGCCGTGCTGTCTCTCCTTCGAGGCGACAATCCATCATATCCTTGAGGACTTCATCCTCTCTCTGCTCGTCATCATTGCTGTACTGTTTTCCCCAGATACTCTCAAGCTTCCTCAGATCCATCTTGACAAAACCCGATTCATCAATGGTTCCCAAGGCATGGCCACTAGCCTTTACATAGAGGATGTTCCCCTCTTTATAGGAGGTGTTTCCACCTCCCAATAATACGTAAGAAGGGTCCGAACCATACCGCTTGGAGTGGGCAATCAGGGATGCAAAACTCATGAACGCTCCTCCAGGACTTCCTTCTCATAGGAACTTACCAACTCAATGAGTTCACTCTCCAGTGGAGTGTTGGTTCTTTTGCAGTACTCATCCCAGATGGCACCAAAGGGGAGAACGCTCTGCTGTTCAAGCAACGCCATGGTTGCATAGCCATTTCCTGACTCTTCATACTCAATAAGTTGATCAATCGGCTCAAGCATTGCAAAGAGCAAGGCCTTGCGCATTGCCCTGATACCGGTAACCCATGCGCCAATACGGTTGATTGATGCATCGAAAAAATCCAGGCCAATGTGGGAGGCTTCCAGTTTCCCGCTTCTCACCAGCTCCTCTGCCACCATCTTGATCTTGTCATTGAACAGAACCACATGGTCACTATCCCAATGCATGGGACGACTGACGTGCAAGAGAATCTCATCATCAAAGAGGAGAATGGCGGAAAGTTTATCTGAGATATCTTCCTCTGTGTGGAAGTGTCCCATATCAATGCAGAGCATCTTATTGTTTCGTGCTGCATAGTTCATATAGAACTCATGGGAACCAACTACAAAGGCTTCACTTCCGATGCCAAAGAGTTTGGTCTCCAGAGCGTCACGCATAAATTCGCTGGGATATTCGGTCTCAAAAATCTCATCAAGGCTCTCCTTGAGAATGGCACGATACCCGAACTTATCAACAGTGAGGTTCTTTGCACCATCAGGAACCCAAGTGTCGAGGATACAGGGACTCCCCTGTTGCTCACCAATCCATGCAGCTATTTTTCTACAACGTTTTGCGTGCTCGATCCAGAACCTACGGATTCTCTCATCCTTGCTTGCCAAGGTATAGCCATCATCAGCCATTGGATGGCTGAAGAAGGTTCCATTGAAGTCCAGAGGGATACCCATCTTCTTGCCCCAATCAAGCCAACCTTGATAGTGCTTCTCCTCAATCTGGTCACGGTCAACAAAGGTGGAACCAAACTCTCCATAGCTGGCATGCAGGTTCAGCCTATGACTTCCACCAACCAGGGAGAAGACCTGCTCAAGATCCTGACGCAACTGTTCGACAGTCTTTGCTTTGCCGGGATAGTTCCCTGTGGTTTGGATTCCTCCACCAGCCAGTTCGGCATCGGGACGCTCGAAACCGCCAACATCATCGCCCTGCCAACAGTGGACAGAGATGGGAACGTCAGACAATTGATCAAGGACAGAGTCGGTATCGACACCATAGTTCGCATATATTTTCTTGGCTTCTTCATAGTAAGACATGACAGCCCTCCTCATACGAAAGTATTTACTCTAATAGTTTGCCATCATTTGCATTTTTTACCTTGACAGAATAGTCAAATTCTAGCACGATTTTATCATGTCTAGTTTTACTCTGCACGAAACCATGTTCTTCAAGGAAAACAGCCTTCCTGTGAAGGTGTTACTCCGTGACCCCGAGATTCCTTTCTCATTGCATGGACATGATTTCTATGAAATCGTGGTGGTGGTATCAGGGAAAGGCTTCCACCTCTTGCAACAGGACAAGCGACAGTTGCAGGAAGGCATGGTGTTCTGTATTCGCCCGGGAACCATCCACGGATATGCAGATATCGAGAATCTGGTCCTCTACAATCTACTTATTGGAAAGAAGGCCTTTTCAGTGCTCTATCCCGAGGTCAAGGACGTGGCTGGGTTTCCTGAGACATTCATGCAAGAAGAAGGGGACGTCCCACTGGTTCGGCTCAACTCACACCAACACGCTGAGATTGTAGCCCTGGTAAGCGCAGTCAAGGAGGAGTCGGAGCAACAGGACTACAGCAAGGGATCGACCTCAATGACCTACTCCAAATTGCTCCAATTTCTCATCCTGGTAAGCAGGTTCCACAGTGCTCGACGAGGTTCTGCTTTCCAGAATGATCAACGTCTCGAGAAAGTCATCATCTATATGGAGCAGAATATTGACCGAAGCATTCCCTTGAACGAGCTCGTTGAGGTCTCGAACATGAGTGCAAGCACACTCAACCGACAGTTCAAGCTATCAACGGGTTGGTCTCCAGTCGATTTCCATATCCATAGACGTATTGCCTATGCTTCAAACCTGCTTCTGACCACTGACCTGAGCATTGAAAGAATCAGTGAAAAAACCGGATTTTCAGATGCAAATTACTTCGCACGCCAGTTCAGGAGTCATATGCAGATGAGTCCACGGCAGTATAAACAGCTGTGGACCACCCCAAAAGAAGATTAGACCACTACACCCTTCTTTAAAATGATGTTTGCGTACAGTGCTGTCTCTCCGGTAGCAACAATGGCATATGCCTTCTTACTCCGTTCATAAAAGGCAAAGCGTTCAAGACGGGTAAAGCCTTTAAATGCAGGATCTCCGTCCTTGCAGGTACCCTCATAGATATCCCAGATAGGGGTTTCGACGGTGTCCCCAGGGGTTGTATCCATCAGGAACGCGTTCTCTGCATAGGTATCAAGAGGGAACAGCTGCAAGATCGCTTTCAGCACCTCATCTGCCCCATGTCCATCCAAGCGGACCACCCGGTCATTCATGGATGCAGCAGGGAAATTTCCATCTCCGATCACGATCTCATCGCCATGGCCCATTTCCATGAGAATCTTCAATAGTTCAGGGCTGAGGATTGAGGGAATTGTTTTCAACATCGTTGACTCCTTATAAATTTTGGATTGCATTTGCTCGTTCTCTATGCAATACTATCCTTGATGTAAACGATTACATTTGTAATTATATACCAAGGGGGATACTATGGCAAATACAAATGGAATGCAATCGGTAGGGCCTGAGAAGCGCTATGCTTCTTCCCTTCCCAAGATTGGAATTCGCCCGGTCATCGACGGCAGACAGCGAGGCGTTCGCGAGTCCTTGGAAGATCAGACCATGAACATGGCAAAGGCTGCAGCTAAGCTGATCAGCGAAAACCTGTTCCATGGAACCGGAGAGCCGGTTGAATGTGTTATTGCTGATGGAACCATCGGTCGTGTGAGAGAGAGTGCGGATTGTGCAGAGAAATTTGCCAAGGAAGGAGTAGCCGTCACCCTGACAGTAACTCCCTGTTGGTGTTATGGAACCGAGACATTTGATATGGATCCCATGACCGTAAAGGGTGTATGGGGTTTCAATGGGACAGAACGCCCGGGTGCAGTATATCTTGCTGCAGTACTTGCCGCTCATACCCAGAAAGGCCTGCCTGCCTTTGGCATCTATGGTCGTGACGTACAAGACAACGATGATACCTCCATCCCTGAGGATGTAGCAGAAAAGATCCTCCGCTTTGCACGTGCCGGTATAGCTGTAGCAACCATGAGAGGAAAGAGCTATCTCTCCATCGGTGGCATGTCCATGGGTATCGCTGGATCAATCGTCGACCAGGATTTCTTGCAAACCTACCTGGGAATGCGCAGTGAAGTGGTCGATATGTGCGAGATTGAACGCCGTATCGCTGAAGAGATCTATGATCCTGAAGAATATAAAAAGGCTATTGCATGGGTGAAAGAAAACTGCATCCAGGCTGAAGATGTGGCCAATCCTCCTGAGTACCAGAGAAGTGAGGAGCAGCTTGCCAAGGATTGGGAATACTGCACCAAGATGACCATGATCGGTCGTGACCTCATGGTTGGCAACAAGAAGCTCGAGAAGCTCGGTTTCAAGGAAGAGGCACTTGGGCATAATGCAATCTGTGCAGGATTCCAGGGCCAGAGACAGTGGACCGACCATTGGCCGAATGGTGACTTCATGGAAACCATGCTTACCACCAGTTTTGATTGGAACGGCATCCGTGAACCGTATATCATGGCAACAGAGAATGATCACCTGAACGGTATCAGCATGCTCTTCTGTAAGTTGCTCACCAACCGTGCTGCAATCTTCAGCGATGTGAGAACCTACTGGAGCCCTGCAGCTATTGAGAGAGTTTCTGGTTGGAAGCCAGAGGGCCTGGCTAAGGAAGGATTCATTCACTTGATCAACAGTGGTGCTACCACGCTTGATGCTGCTGGTCAGATGAAGAACGAGAAAGGCGAAAGCGAGATGAAGCCTTACTGGGAGATTACTGAGGAAGATGTAAAGAAAACCCTCGAGAATACCCGCTTCAGCGTCGCCAACGGTGGTTATTTCCGCGGTGGTGGTTATAGCTCAACCTTCCTCAGCGAAGGTGGAATGCCGCTAACCATGGTCAGGATCAACATGGTCAAGGGCGTAGGCCCTGTCCTGCAGCTTGCTGAGGGATGGACCTGTGAAGTACCGGAGAATGTCTTCGACGTTATCAACAAGCGCACCGACCAGACTTGGCCGACCACTTGGTTCGTACCCAGAACCAATGGCAAGGAAGGTCCCTTCAAGGACGTTTACTCGGTCATGGCAAACTGGGGAGCAAACCACGGAGCACTGAGTTATGGGCACTTTGGTGCTGATATCATCTCACTCTGTGCAATGCTGCGCATCCCCGTATGCATGCATAATGTTGAGGAAGATAAGATCTTCCGTCCCAGTGCATGGTCAATGCTTGGCATGGACAAGGAAGGAGCTGACTATCGCGCCTGCTCTACCTTTGGACCACTGTACGGCAAGTACTAAGCAACAGTTATTGGATCATTCGCGGGTTGGCTTGGTGCCAACCCGTTTTTTTGATTTTTTTCAGGTATTGTATCCATTTCATCACACGGGTGTTATACTTTCTCGGAGGTTTGTATGAAAACGATACTCTCTGTATGGAAAGAACAAATACTGTTGCAACAGGAACAACCTGATTCTGGTGAAGAGAAGCTCCAGAAACAAGCTAAGATGCAGAGGGAGCTCGAAGAAATCCTCCCAAGGGATGAAGCAACCCTGCTCTCCCTCTATCGCATGGGAGCTCGATTCAACCTGCTTGAAGAACCTCACAAGAGAGCAGCCTCCAAGCTATTCATCATTGTACTGGTCAGCCAACTTATCATCTCCCAGATACCTACGCTTCTAGGGTATCCCTTTGGCGACAATACAATGCTGTTCTATGGCTTGAACCTACCCTTCCTTATTCTCCTGTTTCTTGCTCTGTATCTGGTAAAGGAGAGAAAATATCTTGTCGGGTATCTCTCTTTTCTTGGCATCCTTGCACTCTTGATGAATCTACAATTCAGCATGACAGGCACTGAAGAAGCACAGACAAAGATCCTGGCACTCATCCATTTGCCCCTACTTCTGGTGGTCAGTCTTGCCCTCCCTACCCAGAAAGGGTCACTACAGGAGAGAATGAGTAGACATATACGCCTTACCGGAGAAGTACTTCTCCTCACATTCCTGCTTGCTTGTGCCGTGTTTGTGGTGACGATGCTTACATTCGTGCTCTTTGAAGCGGTGGGAGTCAATGTAGAGGATCGTCTCGCCCCATTCGTTGTTACCGGAATCCTAGCCCTGCTTCCCCTATCTGCCCGGTACCTTCTGCAATACAGAAGAGGCCAGATAGCCTCCCTCACCCGGCTTCTGGCTACCATTTTTCTCCCGGTAATCACAGTGGTAATGATCTCCTTCCTTGGAGCCTTGGTGATAGGAAGACTCCCCATAACTGAGGACCGAAACCTTTTATTGGTAATCGATATATTACTCGCCCTTGTCCTGATGATGATCCTCTATGCAACAGACCTTCTGGAGAGCGAACAAACCACACCCTTTTACCGCATAGTGCTCATCACTGCAGCATTGGCAGCCATAGGCATCGATGTATTCGCCCTCATTGCCATAGGAGGGAGGTTCCTTCAATACGGACTAAGCCCCAACCGTTTGGCTGTCCTTGCTGAGAACCTACTCTTGCTTGCAAACCTTGGATCCCTGGCAGTAACACTGCTGAGAAGAAGATCCTTCATTCGGATACAGAGCATATTCATGGTTATCTATGCACTCTGGTTCCTCATTGTTGTCCTGCTCTTTGGCCCCCTGTTCGGATATATGTGATCAGAGGGAGAGAATAGTGTTCCAAACGACCTCATCAACGGGAATGCCCTTCTCTAGATTCTCCTTTCTTGTTTGCTCCCTGAATTGGCCTGGATAACGAACAGGTTTCTCTGCCTCCAAAGGGGTTGAGTTTGCCAGGTCATCAAGGGTTGCCCGGATCTCTTTCTGCAGGTTCTCCTGGTCGGGGAACTTGGAGGTATCAAAGACCAGGAAGACCTGGGAGACTTCTCCCTCCTCTGCCAAGGACCCAATGGAGCGAGTAGTCCTTCCACCAGAGAGGGTTGCTGCAATCAGATCAAGGGCAAGGGCCAAGCTGGTTCCCTTCCAGAAACCAATGGGAAGAGAACGCTTGCTTTGTAGAATCGCTTCAGGGTCGGTAGTAAGCTCTCCCTTTTCGTCCCATCCACCTGGGACGGGTAGTTCCTTCTTCTCCCTCATATAGGTTTCCAGCTTGCCATAACTGAAAAGGGACATCGCCATATCAACAAGAAGTGGCCCCTCTTCACTGGGAATGGCAAGAACCAGAGGATTGTTCCCAATCTTGGTATCAGATCCCCCCCATGGGCTCATCAGTGGCATCGTGTTGGTCCAGAGAAGCGCAATACACCCCTCCTTGGCAGCCATCAATCCATAGGTACCAGGTCTCATCCAATGGTTGGTATGCTTCAAGGCAACGCAACCGATGGTATGCTCTTTTGCCAGTTCAATAGCTCGCTTCATGGAGGCATAGGCATTAAGGTTTCCTACACCACGCTTTCCATCCCATCGCTCAAGAGAAGCGAATGAATCACTCTTCTGGGCATGGGCGTGCACATCGACACGCTTTTCATCAATACCCTTGATCAATGAGGCAAATCGATTTGCCCCATGGGTGTATACCCCTTCAAGCGAGGTTTCAGCTACCAGTCGAGCACAGAGCGCAGCATCATGCTTATTCATATCCCGGCTCTCAAGCACGCGTTCAAATTGTGCACACATCGTCTCAAATGGAATTCGCATCATGGATTTTCTCCTTCCCATACCAACACCTGAGCGGGGTCACGCAAATAGATTACGCACCCTCGTACCGGGCGTTGATACATTCTTTTTGTTGCTTGCATATAGGTCTCTACCTGGAAACGGTGGACATCTTCATCCCTCCACCTATCGGTCTTGAAATCTATTACGAGGTAGGAATCATTCTGCCTCACCAGCAAATCAATTGAACCTTCAGCCACAATGGTCCGTCCTTCCTGCTCAATGGCACTGAAAAAGCCTACTTCACTCTCGACAGGATATGGTTTTATCTCTCTCTCATACCACTCACTCTTCATGAACCCGCTACACAAGACAAGAGCATCCTGTTGGAGCACGAACAACTCCTGTGCTTTCATAACCCTTGTCAGGGAGTCAGGCATAAGCGAGGCGAGCTCAGGCACCTCATTGCCCAGTACCATCTGTTCACAGAGTGCATGGACAAACGTACCAAACCCGGTTACCTGATCCTCGGTATATCCACCAAGAATCTCATCACTAGGATACCGTGGCAACGGGATGCCTTCACCCCCATGGACAAGCGGATGAAGCTTCGTGGTGGCCACTCGGATAGGTTGCCCTTTGTAATCTGGTGTGGCTTGATCATACCAGCTCTCAGCAGTTTGTAACCTTTCAAGCACAGCTGAGCTATCCTCTCGCTCTCCGCTGTAGAGAAAGTGCTCAGGAATACTCTCTATTGGCCGCACTTTCAAGATACCCTCATCATGTACAGGATTGTCGATATCCAGGGAGAGACTGCCAACCAGCATCTGCAGCAATGTATCAGCTTTCTTGTCAGGATTCAGCCCCCTGTTGTTCTTGGAAAATGCTCCACTAAGTATGAGATGGGTCTCCGCCCTGGTCATGGCAACATACAACAACCGTTTCAGCTCAGCAATCTCCATGTCCTGTTCTTCACTACCAGCGAAGAGCGTCCCGGCATGACGGACGGTCTCTTGCTTCGTGGCAGAGATATGGTAGGAGGAAGAAAGATAGTGTGGAAGTGGAATATCGAGGAAGGTACTGAGATAGTCCCCTCCACCTTTTCCCTTGGATGCGGCATTTCCCACGATCACAATGGGAAACTCCAATCCCTTTGACTTATGGATCGACATAATCTGAAGCCCCGATTCCTGTTCCTTTATTACCTCAAGTTGGTCGATTTTTTCGTTTTGAACCAGATTTCGTCTCAGGAAATCGACAAATTGGCTGATACTCTTGCCCTGTTCTTCCTGAATCTGTGCAAGGCGGTGGAAAAAAGCAAAATGTTCGACATATACCTGATACTGCGGGTGGGAAACCAAGGAGAGGTAGTAACCACTCTCATACCAAAGCATCAGGGCAAGGGTACTCAATGATTCACTGCCTACCGCCTCGTGCAACCGCTGGTAGAAAGCCCCGCAAGCTGCCAATCGCTCGCCGTCGTCCTCTGAGAGTATGGGAAGTAGGGAAAAAAGTGGTTCTTGTACCACATGGGTAATAGCCCAATCACTCAGGTTACAGAAGGGAGAGCGAAGGACTGTGGCATACGCTTGCTTATCTTCAGGATACAGCGTGAGCTGTAACATGGCATACAGATCGTTTGCTGGAGCTTCCAGCATCAAGGACCGTGCTGCCTGTACCGTATAGGGGACATCAAATCTCCTGAAGGCCTTCTCAAAACTCAGCTGGTTGCTGGTCGTACGAAGCAGGAGTGCAATATCGCTTGCCTTGGGCCTTCTTGGCCCCTCTTTTGAGGGTATCAGGAACTCATCACTTTCAAGCATCTGCCTGACCAGTTTTGCAATGGTATATGCCTCAGCTTCAACGGAGGAAGCTTCCTCCTCCTCTTCGTCACCACCACTTTCCTGATAGGGCTTGATCAGAAGCGTACAGCTGCTTTGCACACCAGGGGAGGCATCACGGAAGCCTAGCGTTGAAAAGTCTGCCTCGTAGCTCTCCCCCTCATTCTGCATGATGCAGGAAAACATCGTATTGAACAGCTTGATCAAGTCCGGCTCACTACGATAGTTCCTTCCCAGGGTGATGGTCTCCCCTCCGATGGAAGCCAACTCTCCGCTCAGTTGCTTGAAAACCCGAACATCACTACCCCTGAAGCGATAGATCGACTGCTTTTCATCCCCTACAAAGAACAGCTTATCCTTCTGCAAATCATCAGGCAGGGGGATGCCATCCCCTTCCCTGTCCAGTCGTTCCGCAAGCAAGTAGAGCATTGCTTTCTGCTGTGCATTATTATCCTGGAATTCATCAATCATGATGTAACGGAATTTCTTCTTGTAGAAAGAGCGCAAAGCCTTGTCCTCAGCGAGCATCGTCACCGCAAGGGTAGAGACATCGGCAAAGGTAAGAATCCCGCTCGAGCGTTTTTCTCTCTGATACCTGCTTACAAACTCCTGCATGAATTCCATCACTGCATATAACTGGTCCTGAGCAAGCATGATACTCAACGCCATACAGAGCTTGCTTCTCAGCTCCCTGTATATCGCCACGGTATCCTTGATGGTCTGGATGTCATCTGCTTTCCCGTTTCCCGGAGCCCTACGATGGGCAAAATCGGAACACAACAAGGATAGCAGCTCATCCCTGTTCTTACAGGCATCCATCCTGGAGAGCATCGACTGTGCGTCGCTCTTGTAGCCTTGTACAGTGTTGCCCTTGTCGGTAAAGGAAGCGTAGAGAGTCAACATCTCACGGTACTGGACAAGCAGACGTTCATACTCCCTCTCCACTGCTGCAAGAATGCGCTCAGCTCCCCCTACCTCAACAGTATTGGGTAGGCAGTAGTAGGTACTTGCCAGTGGGACAAATACATTGTCTATCAGGGTGTCTGGGGTATAGAGCTCACTGAGCAACTTCGCCCCCGGGCTCTGTGGATACACATCCAGCAATTCAGTAGCTACACGACGGATGGTTCCTAGGTTTTTCTCATCATCGATGACGAAATCCTGAGGCACTCCATAGGCCACGGAATTGCTCCTGACTATCGTTGCGCAAAAACTGTCCAATGTGGCGATGGCCGCTTCACTGAAGGTTTCAAGTTGTTGGGCAATGTCTTCATCCTCAAGACAGGTAAGGAGATGCTTATGAATACGCTGATGCATCTCCCTTGCAGCCTTTCGGGTGAACGTCAGGGTCAGGATTTCATCACATCGGGCTTTTCTTTCAAGAACCAGACGAAGGAATCGGTAACTGAGAACCGTGGTCTTGCCTGAGCCAGCTCCGGCAGAGACAACACAGTTGTTCAGGACATTCACAGCCTTCCTCTGGTTGTCATCCAGCCTCGCATTTGTGTGCTTCAGAAACTCTTCGAAACGAATCATAGTGTTGCGTACCTCCTCCGGCACAAGGATCGGTAGGGACAAGGTCCACAATGTTTCTTTGATGGCGTTGCCATCAGATGCCCACCCTGCACGGCCTCAAGCAGACTCTCCAGGCGCTGCTGCAGTTGCTCTTCACAAAGTAATGCAGATGGATCATCCTCCTGGGACCAGAGCGTGTAGTACTTCTCATCCTTGACGCTGTAGTAGGAAGCGTTGGATACGGAGACATCACGGTCATGGGTCAACAATAATCGGTAGACGGGTAGCTGAAATGACTCAAGATGCCCCGAAACACGTTTTACCTCCGGAACCCCTTTTTTATAGTCGATGACAGCAAGTTTGGTATCTTCTGGGGGGTTAAGGCTGATTACACGGTCGATTCGGCCGTGTATGAGAAGGGGAAATTGCTCTACCTCGTAGGACGCCTCGAATGCAATGGATCTTCCATGGGCAAACAGTGCCGATTCCCCATCAAGAATGGAAGCCATCTTCTCCTTATAGCTGGCAATGATCCAGCTCCTCATTGATGGGGAAGGCCCACGCTGCCCATAGTAAGAGACCAGACACTCGTCAAACAGTGCATACAGGCGCTCCTGATACATCTCCCGTTCCTGAGTATCATAGTCACGAATCTCAGAAAAGAACTGTTGGTACACGGAGTGCAGAAGCATCCCAATCCTTTGGTGGTCCACCGGTTGGACTTCATATTCCTCTGTTTTAAGTCCATAGAGATACCTTGCAAGCCATGCATACGGACAGTGGTCAAACTGGTCTATGCCAGTTGGGGAGAACTGGAATCTTCCCTTATCATCCTTGAGCCTTGCAATAAGGTCTGGCTTGATGGGATGGCGTGCATAGTCATCAGCACGTTCAGCAAGTACGGTCTTCTTGGCCGCCAGAAACCAATCCCTCTGGCTTGCTGTTGCCTTCACATCAGGAAGAGCTGCATGCTTGTAGAGAAACAGTTCTGCAGCCAATGGATCGGTAATGGCCTCCAGATCAGGTTCATACAGAGAGAGGCGCCCGTGCTGCAGGAAATAGGCAGGAACCATCATCTCCCCTTCATAACGACGCATATGGCAGGAGAGGAAACGCTGTCCATCAGCGAGGGTTGCACAGCGAAAATGAGCTTCGGTGGTATCGACCTCCTTGCGTAGTGCCTTCTCAATCTGTTGGGGCAGGAATTCCAAGGGGCGCTCAACACACCGGGCCCCTTCCTGGTCAAGCGCAAGGATAAAGAGATAATCAGCATTCAAAACTGATACCTGTGGCCATCGATAAACGGCAATACCCTCACTCTTCTGCTGAAATACATATCGCTTGTTCTGTAGGTGAGCAAGTAAAAAGGAAAAGATCCTGGGGTACGAGGTGATTCCGGTTTTCTCCATCGCATCCCCTACCTGAGCCATGGCATCAAGACAGAACGCATAGACATCTTCCCCTGGGGTGTCGACCCACTGGGTTGGAATGAAGTAGGTATCCTGGAAGTGATTGATTTTCCGTCGTAAGTCCTCAATATCCTCAGCCTGGACAATTGCAATGATGCTCTGCTTCAATCCTTCATACCACCTCTGCAAATCCCTGTCTCCCAGCAAGGAACTGTACTGGTCCTCTCCATACAGGGAGCCATGCATGATTGACTGCCTGACTGAACGCTTGATGAAAACACGATGTTTTTCCCCCTCAGCCCAGGGAATACCAGGGTCGAGCAAGAGTGATTTCAAGCTTTCCAGACTGAATTGTTCGTCATATACCTCTTGGATCAGGCTGAGAAACCGCCCACTGCTGTAGGCGAGTACCGATTTCCCTTCCCTTACCGTCAAGGGAATACCATAAAGCATTGCCTCCTCGCGGAGTACATCCATGAGGGTGTCGGTTGCAGTACTGCCGATTACAATCTGGTGTGTCTCCACCCCTGCATCCAAGAGATCCCTCACCCTTTTGAGCGTTTGCTTGATCTCTACGAGGTGGTTGGGAAACACTTCCAAACTCACTGAAGGATCCTCTTCAGGAGCTTTCCTTAGTTCCATGAAGGCTGGCCTTCCCAGCTGTTCGTACAAGCTCTCCGCGTCTGGATTGGTATCTGAGAAAAGAATGCAATACGACTTTCCAGTGTCCCAGTCATCGGGTATGCTTGGCTTCTCGTACCTGGGTTCGAACAGTTGATGCTCATCCAGGAACTGCTGGTACTGCCCATAGAGCACCAATAGGTCCGTCTGCATGGCAGAGTCGAGGTTGCTGAGCACCTCCCCCTGGCAGGCTTCCAGGAGGGATGGCAATAACTTGGCAAGATATCCTTTCACCCGGTTGTTCATCTCCGGATATGTTGGATTGAGAAAATAGCGAAGCAAACTCCCCGACTCGAGTAGCTGATGGATAAAGAGCTGACGGGTAAGACTGTTTGCCGGGGCCATGGTTTCATGATGAGGCAGGAAATAGCCTCGAAAGGTATCATAGGAGATGGCTCTCTCCGCCAGGATTGCATGATGTTTCCCATGGAGCGCATAGTCTACCAGGTATGATCGAGCTGCAACCTCGGTGGGGAATACACAAATCAATCCCTGGTCAAAAGCCTCGTGCACATAGGAACGTTTCGTTTGTGATAGACTCATACGTTGCAGTATATCATGTTTGTGTGTACGATGAGCGTACGTCATGGAAAAACCAAGAAGAAACTTGATGCAGAAGGATACAAAAAAAGAAAGTTCGCCCTTCAGCTTGGCACTGGCGATGGTTCTCAGCTTGCTCTTCTGGCTGATACTGGGCCCTTACTTTGTAACTATGCTTGGGCATTTCAACATCCCCTACCTAAGGGCAAATGCACCCTTCCTTGCCATGTCTTTGGGGATAGTAGCCTCATGGAAGCTGTTGCTTACCTCGAGTCCACGATCGTTGATCACCGACCACAGTACATTTCGTCTCATCCTCTTTCTCAAGAGTATGGGGGCATATCTTCTGGTGGCAATGCTTTTTTTACTCCTTGGACTCATGGTTGAACCAGAGGCATACAGTACCAGTGACGCTTCCATTCTGGAACATCTGATGTTGCTTCCCCTGGTCCTGGTCCTTACCCCCATCCAGACCAGCAGTGAGGAAGTAGTATTCAGGGTATTTCCCATTCGGGTTGTACAAGGGGGAAGGCTGAAAAGAGGGGCAGTGAAAAATGTCCTTGCCTGTGTACTCTCTGCAATCCTGTTCACGGCTCCCCATCTCTCAAACAGGGAACTAGGAAGTGCAGAGAACCCAACGCTCGTCTTGGTGTTCTACGCACTCTTCGGTGGCTTGGTTACTGCGCTGAGCATTGCCACTGGAGGATTTGAACCAGCTCTGGCAGTCCATGCAGCCAATAACCTCTTTGTTGCCCTTATCTGCAACTACCAGGGATCCTCCCTTCCCAGCCTTCCGCTTCTGACCACCACAAAGGCAATCGGTACTCCCTTGGATCTCCTGCAACTCATCATTGGGCTTTTAACGGTATTCCTCGTGGTCAGAAAGGATATCATGGCTCAACACCACGCTCCAAAATGGTAAAGGTTTTCTTTGTGCAATCAAAACGTGCTTGAGCTCCATAGGGCAAGAGACACATCGGTTCGTTGTGTCCAAAAGGAAGGTTTGTAGCCACCACCAGCGACGACAAGCCTAGGTCTCGAAGAATTTCCAATAGGATAATTTCATAGGCATGCTCGTGAAGCCCTTGGTAAGGTTTACCGACTAGAATGCCCCGAACCTGTGAGAATACCCCTGTCGCTGCCAATTGCAATAAGTACTCTCTGTATTGAGGTGGTTCTGAGGCTTCCTCTGAACTCTCCAAGAAAAGCAAGGAACCTGAAAAGTCAGGCCAGAGAGGTGTATTGATGCATTGTAGCAATACTTCAATACAACCTCCAAGCAAAGAGCCTTCAGCCACTCCGTCACCCTGAAGCACACGGTATCCTTCATGAGGAAAAAGGTGTTTCATGGTATCTCTGTTCTCTTCAGTCCAAGGAACATACTCACTCGTCCAGCAGGCAGGTTTTTCAACCTCCAGCGGGGCGTGGGAAGTAAAGAGTGATTTGTGGACCCACTTGGAAGTATAGGGATAGATTTCCCTGTTTTCAGCAAACTCGGCCAGGATGGATGGCCCATAGAACGAAGAGAATCCTGCTTTGTAACAAACCAAGTGGGTAACGGTTGAGTCCGAGTACCCAAGAAATACCTTTGGGTTCTGAGCGATGACATCCAGATCCAGATACGGCAGCAGTCTGATACTGTCATTACCTCCAATACACGTAAAAATACCATTGATGGAGGGGGATAAAAACGCATCCATTAGGTCCTGTGCTCGGAGCTCTGGATGATCAGCAATGAAGGAGCTTCCGCTGAGCGTATGTGGCATCTCAATCACCTTGAGCCCAAATACATCCTGAAGCCTCTGCTTTCCAACCTCATACCGCCAGATAAGCTCAGGATCCCCTGCTCCACCCCAACTCAGACTCACCGTTGCAACGGTATCGCCCCTTTTCAGCATCTTTGGTTTTCTGATCATTATCCCATCCTCTTGCATGCAGAACGGGCCATCGCATTGCGATGGCCCGAAATAGTACTACGTAACAACGTGTCTTACAGTACGCGGAAAGCATCCCGTCCAGCATACTCAGCGGTATCACCAAGGTAGTCCTCGATGCGCAGAAGCTGGTTGTACTTGGCAAGACGGTCAGAGCGGCTCATGCTGCCGGTCTTGATCTGTCCAGTCTCAAGAGCAACTACGAGGTCAGCAATGAAGTTGTCCTCGGTCTCTCCGGAGCGGTGGGAAACGATTGAGGTGTAGCCGTTGCGCTTTGCAAGGTCAATAGCCTCGAAGGTCTCAGTGAGGGTACCGATCTGGTTCACCTTGATCAGGATGGAGTTACCAACACCCTTCTCAAGACCCATCTTCAGTCTCTCAACATTGGTTACGAACAAGTCATCGCCAACAAGCTGGACACGGTCGCCGATACGATCGGTGAGCAACTTCCAACCTTCCCAGTCGTCCTCGGCCATGCCGTCTTCGATTGAGATGATCGGGTAGCGGTTTGCCCAGTCTTCCCAGAGATCAACCATCTGTGCACTGGTGAGCTTGTCACCGGTGGACCATCTGAGGGTATAGGTCTTGGTCTTCTCGTCGTACAGCTCACTGCTGGCCGGATCAAGAGCAATCATGAAGTCCCCATCACGACCGGTGGTGTAACCAGCAGCCTTGATAGCTTCCATGATGACCTCAAGAGCCTCTTCATTGGACTGCAAGTCGGGAGCGAAACCACCCTCATCACCAACAGAGGTGTTGTACTTGCGTCCCTTCAGGACTGCCTTCAGGTTGTGGAATACCTCTGCGGTCATGCGAAGTCCCTCGCGGAGGGAAGCAGCACCGATCGGCATTACCATGAACTCCTGGAAGTCAACCTTGTTATCGCTGTGTGCACCACCGTTGAGGATGTTTGCCATCGGAACGGGAAGTGTGCAAGCGTGGTAAGCACCAAGATATTTGTACAGCGGCAGACCGAGGTAGTCAGCAGCAGCACGGGCAACAGCCATGGAAACACCAAGAATTGCGTTTGCACCAAGCTTTGCCTTATTTGGAGTACCGTCAAGAGCAATCATAGCGCGGTCGATAGCAACCTGGTCAAGAGAATCCATACCTTCAAGTTCAGGTGCAATGATGTTGTTGACATTGTCTACAGCCTTCAAAACGCCCTTACCAAGATAGCGGCTCTTGTCCCCATCACGCAGCTCTACAGCTTCGTGGACTCCGGTGGAAGCACCAGAAGGAACTGCTGCACGGCCCATGGAACCATCCTCAAGAATGACATCTACTTCAACGGTGGGGTTACCACGTGAGTCAAGGATTTCCCTGGCTTCGATAAATTCAATAATGCTCATGAATATTCTCCTAATTACTGTATTGGAATAACAGTACTAATATTCGTATCTTTTACCGCTAATGTCAAGGCGAACGCACTTGTCGCCCCCCTTCTTAGCGGGCTATCATAGACCTATGGATAATGAACATGTATCATATCGTTTGCCTGTTTTAAGTAGGGATCTTCTCGATTCCATCATCTTTGCGATGGAGGATCAAGCAAACTTTTACTTCCTTGACCTCAAGGATGAGTTCCTCGTGAGAGAGGATGAGATACAGTATCTCGATGATATTGATGAAAAAGAGCGCGAGAACCGGTTCATTCCCATACCTGACTGGGAACCATCGGATGGTTTCCATCTCATGGAAATGTTTGCAAACAGGGTAAGGAATCCCCTCTACCGATCCCGTCTTCTTGCTGCCCTACAGAGCGGGAGGGGGGTATTCAGAAAATTCAAGGACACGCTCTCTGAGACACCAATACTGGAGCGGAAATGGTTCAGTTTCCGTGATGAACAACTTAAGCGTGTGGTTGTCTCCTGGTACAGGGAACAGGAGAGCCTTAATCAACTGCTGGAGTTGAGCGATGAAGAGACAGAACTCACTGAAGACATCCTGTTGGAGGACTTCACCTTTGAAACCCTTGAAGGACCGGTAACCGAAGAGATCATGAATATGGTCCAATCATTGGTAACTGAACTTGAGGCAGGCAGTGAAGAAGACCGCATTGCAAGCGTAGTTTTGATGCGTCACCTGGAACTCGACGAACTCGATCATTTCTACTTGGCCAAAGCACAGGATGGCAGTCTGGCAGCCTTCCTCTCCTACACCATGCTTGCCGACTATCTCGTGGAAGTCCCTCTCTTTGGAGTCAAGACTGAATACCGTGGTCTTGGCCTTTTCCGTCTCCTTTTCGACTCATTCAGCCGTCAGATGGCTCGATTCCACTACCAGAAGGTTGTGATCACCTTGGCCGCTGGGTTCCTGGGAATGGAGAAACTCTTTGCCCCCTACGGTGCAAAGGAAGTTACCAAGCAGCTCATTATTGATACAAGGAGTTGGAATACAACCCATCCAAGTTCAGAAGAAGCCTTTCTCTAGGCCTCTGTACCCACTACCGCACTTTTGTTAGACTGGGAGGGAAGGAGTACAATAATAGATGCGTGTAACCATTTGCGAAGACAAACATGACATGGGCTACCAGGCAGCAAAGCTAGGCATTACCATCATTCAGGATGCAATCGAGAAGAAAGGCCATGCTGTCATATCCGTCGCAACTGGTTTAAGTCAATTCTCCCTCTACGAACATCTTGCAAAAGCAGACATTGACTGGAGCAAGGTGGAGGCCTTCGGCTTGGCTGAATATGTAGACCTTCCTGACACCCACCCTTCCAGTTTCCGCTATTACCTGAACAATCGGTTTGTCCAGAAAGTGACCCACCTTGGTGCATTTCACCAGATTAACGGAGATGCGGAGAACCTGGAAGAAGAGGTCAAGAGATTGAACGCTCTCATCAAAAAGAAAAAAGTGGATGTCTCCTTCCTTGGTATTGGTGAGAACGGACACATCGGGTTCAACGACCCCCCTGCAAATTTTGAAACCGACGACCCATACATTGTCGTGGAGCTTGAGGATCGATGCAGGAGGCAACAGGTAAGCGAGGGGTGGTTCCCAAAGATTGATGAGGTTCCCTCAAAAGCCATCACCATGTCTGTAAGGCAGATCCTGAAAGCTAAACACCTTATCTGTTCCGTCCCGGACCAAAGAAAAGCCCGTGCGGTTGCCATGTGTCTCTATGATCAGATAGGGGTATATTCCCCTTGTGCTGCACTCAGGACAAAGAAAGAGTGTACCCTGCTCCTGGACCGAACCGCTTCCATGTTGGTAATGGGCGACCGAAGATAGTTTCACATGAATATCGAGAAAGGAAGAGTACAGGGGTATTGCCTCTAATATATTAGTATGTTAGACTATTAGTATAACATATATGGAGGCACCACTCATGATGCATATGTCACTTCGCTGGTTCGGCTCAAAGCACGATACCGTTACCCTACAACAGATCCGTCAGATTCCAGGCGTTGAAGGGGTTATCACCACCCTCTACGATATTCCCGCTGGACAAGTATGGCCGATCGAAAGAATCCAGGAGCTCAAGAAAGAGGTAGAAGCCGATGATTTGAAAGTACTCGGCATTGAGAGCGTCAATATTCATGACGCCATCAAGATTGGTGGAGAGGACCGCGACAAGTACATCGCAAACTACATCCAGACCCTTGAGAACCTCGGCAAGGAAGGAATTACCACTGTCTGTTACAACTTCATGCCGGTCTTCGACTGGACCAGGACTGAACTTGCCAAGATGAGAAGTGACGGAAGCACCGTATTGGCATATGACCAGAAAGTGGTGGATGGGATCGACCCACAGTCTTTCCTCGACCAGACGAACAACAGCTCCCAGGGCTTTGAAATGCCAGGTTGGGAACCAGAACGCCTTGCCAAGATCAAGGAACTGATGGAAGCGTACAAGGATGTCTCTGATGATAAACTCTTCGAGAACCTTGTCTACTTCCTTAAAGCAATCCAGCCAACCTGTGAAACGTACGGCATCAAGATGGCTATCCATCCGGATGATCCAGCCTGGCCTGTGTTTGGGCTGCCAAGGATCATTACCAGCAAGGAGAAAATCCTGAAAGTCATGAAGGCTGTTGATGCACCATTCAATGGACTCACCTTCTGTGCAGGATCTTTTGGAACCAATCCAAAGAACGACCTTCCCGGTATTATCCGCTCACTGCCCGGAAGAATCCATTTTGCCCATATCAGGAACCTGCATCATTTTGGAGAGGGAGTGTTTGAGGAAGCTGCCCACCTATCCAGCGATGGTTCCTTTGATCTCTATGAGATTGTAAAGGCACTTTATGACATCGGCTTCGAAGGGCCAGCTCGACCAGACCATGGAAGAATGATCTGGGGAGAAGTGGCAATGCCCGGCTATGGATTGTATGACCGTGCACTCGGTGCATCCTACATTCTCGGGCTTTACGAGGCTATTCAGAAAAGTGACCAGAGGAAATAGTATGGCACAAATAGTCCGTGTTACTGCATCTGAGGAAATCTATCAGACCCTTCGGGACGAAATTCTCTCCCTGCGCTTCAAGCCGGGAGAGGAGTTGAACCTGCAACAGCTCTCCGTGCAGTTGCAGGTCAGTCGCTCTCCTGTCAGGGATGCACTCATGAGATTGAGCTCTGACAACCTGGTTGATATCTTTCCACAAAAAGGAACCCGAGTCTCCCTCATCAATCTAAAGCAGGTTGAAGAGGAACGTTTTTTGCGCAAAAGCCTTGAAGACCATGCAGTCAAGAAATTCATCTACGTGGCACGTGATGATCATTTCAAGGCTATGGAAGCTGCAATTGAAGAACAGGCAGCGCATGCAATAGGTGATGATTTCATCAAATTCCTTGAAGCTGACAACACCTTCCATGCAATCATCTTCCATGCCATTGGTATGCAACGCATCTGGAACATCATCCTCGCCCAAGGCGGAAACCACCATAGGATTCGTCTTCTCTCCTTTTATCAGAAAAATGTCCTTGCAGATATTATTGAGCAACACCGTCTGATGCTGAATGCACTCAAGCACAAACAACTTGATGCCATCCTCAACCTTGAGGATAAACACCTTTCAAAACTATTACAGGAAACTGAATTGATGGTTGGTCGATACCCTGAGTACTTCAAACAGGAGAGGACGTACGCTCCACTTCAGTTCCAACACCAACAAGCCTGGAGGCCTTCATGAAACTAACCAATACCGGATTACAGAACAGAAGCGAATGGGAAGACAAGGGGTATATCCTGCCATCCTATGATCGCGCATCAATGGTACAGAAGACGGAGAAGCAACCTACCTGGGTGCATTTTGGTGCAGGAAACATTTTCCGTATTTTCCCCGCAGCACTCCAACAGAGACTCCTTAGTAAAGGACTTGCAGAGACAGGCATCATCGTAGGGGAAGGCTTTGACTACCAGATCATCGACGAGGTCTATGAGAAACACGACAATATGACCCTGATGGTAACCCTCAAGAGTGATGGATCAATCGCCAAGGAGGTCATTGCCTCTGTCGCAGCTGCCTACAAATGTGACCAGCAGTTCTCCAAAGAGTGGGCATTTTTCCAGAAAACGTTCCGCTCCCCTTCCCTTCAGATGGTAAGCTTTACCATCACGGAGAAAGGGTACGCTCTCAAGCGTGGGGATGGATCATTCCACCCAGCAATCGAGAAAGACCTTCTCTCAGGGCCTGAGCAAAACATCATGTTCCTTCCAAGGCTTGTTGCACTGATGTATGAGCGCTATTTGGCTGATGGGGGTAAACTTGCCCTTGTAAGCATGGACAACTGTTCACACAACGGGGAAAAGCTCCAGGACGCTGTCATGACCATCGCCCAGGCTTGGGAAGAGAAAGGCTTGGTAAAAGAGGGCTTCGTCTCATATCTCCAGAGGGATGTTTCTTTTCCCTGGTCTATGATCGACAAGATCACCCCACGTCCTGATGCAAAGGTTGAAGCGATGCTCAAGGCCGATGGTTTTGAGGATACCTCATTGGTTATCACCGACAAGAACACCTATACAGCGGCATTCGTGAATGCAGAGGAACCCCAGTACCTGGTCATTGAGGATGATTTCCCTGCCGGCAGGCCTCATCTCGAGGATGTCGGGGTGTACTTCACTGACAGGGATACCGTAAATAAGGTTGAAAGAATGAAGGTGACCACCTGCTTGAATCCCCTGCATACAACCCTCGCCATCTATGGCTGCCTGCTTTCACACTCGCTCATCAGTGAAGAGATGAGGGACCCACAGTTGAAGCGGATGGTGGAAATCATCGGGTATGAGGAAGGGATGCCGGTAGTAACCGATCCCGGAATTCTTGACCCGAAGGCATTCATTGATGAAGTGCTCACCGTCAGGTTCCCCAACCCCTTCATGCCAGACACCCCTCAGAGAATTGCAACTGATACCAGTCAGAAACTTGCGATCAGGTTCGGCGAGACCATCAAGTCATATCTTGGCAGTGATCAGCTGGACGTACAAGACTTGAAGCTCATCCCCCTGGTATTTGCTGGATGGCTACGCTACCTTATGGGACTGGATGATGAACTCAACCCGTTCACCCCAAGCTCTGACCCACGTCTTGAAGAGGCACAGGCTTATCTCAATGATATCAAGATTGGAATGAAGGGTCCTTTCCCTGCATTGGAAGCGCTGCTCAAGGACGAATCCATCTGGGGTGTTAACCTTCAGAAGATTGGTATGGCAGACTTGGTGCTCTCCTACTTTGCTGAGTTGATAGCAGGAAAGGGAGCAATTCGAGCAACGTTGATCAAGTACATACAATAGGATGGATGCTGATATGCAGCACTCACACACCGGGCGCCTCGTTATCGAGGCGCTCTATCTTGTCTTGGGAACAGCAGTGGCAGGAGCAGCAATTGCCTTATTCATAACCCCTGCAAGAATTGCCAGTGGAGGGGTAAACGGCATTGCAACCATCCTCTACCATGTAACTGGGTTTGACACAGGATTGGTCATGCTCCTGATCAGTCTTCCCCTCTTTTTCATAGGGCTGAGAATCTTTGGCCGTCTCTATGGAGCAAAGAGCCTGGCAGGAACGATACTGCTCAGTCTTTGGGTCAGCCTTATGGGTCAACTCACCAATTATGACGGGGTATTACCCTATGTGGATAGGATGGATACGCTCCTCTCAGCTATCTTCGGGGGAGTCCTGATTGGGGGTGGCATTGGGATAGTAATGCGCTCTGGTGCAAACACGGGCGGTACAGATATCCTCGCCCAGATCATCAGCCGCTACACTCCGCTTGCACTGGGAACAGCGCTCTTCCTCTGTGATGGGCTTATCATTATTGCGGGAGCGCTTGTCTTTGGCTTGGAGCGGGCTCTCTTTGCAATCATCACGCTCTACATCTCAGGACAGATGGTAAATTTCATGGTAATGAACCTTGGAACCAAATACGCAAAAACCGCCTACATTGTCAGTGATCGGCACGAGGCAATAGGAAAGCGTATCATCACAGAGTTGAGACATGGAGGAACCTTGATAAACGGTGTTGGGGTCTTTACGCAGAAGGAGAGGAAGCTCCTCCTGGCTGTGGTTCACAACCAACAGATCAACCACCTGACACAGATTGTACACGAAGAGGACCCCAAGGCCTTCATGTTTGTACATGAGACCTATCAAGCTCTTGGGGAAGGATTTGTCCCCATGAGACGCATCATCAAATCAGAAAAACAGCGGAGCAAGCAGGACCGTCCAAAGGGCTGAGAATGAGAGAGAGATGCTACTCATGGCACCCTGCACACCGCCTATCTCCAAGGCCTTGCTGGTACCAAGCGCATGGGAACAGGCACCTATACCGACACCATGTGCAACGGCATCCTTGACCCTAAAGAGCTTTGGAAGCACTGGAGCGAGTAGATTCCCAGCAAGCCCGCTGATAAGGGTGGAAGCGATGGTCAATGGGGGAAGACCACCGAACTGTTCGGTCAAGGCGATTGCTATGGGAGTGGTAACCGATTTGGAGAGCAGGCTGGCCAGAATCGTCCTATCCAAACCAAGCAGATTGCACGTTACTACCACTGAGAAGAGAGCAGCCAAGGCCCCAGCCAACGTGCCCAAAACTATCGGAAAAAAGGCCTGCCTCAGCACATCTCTCTGTCGGTAGATTGACAGAGCAAGCACTGCGGTGACCGGGGTAAGGAACATATAGATGACAGAAGAACCTTCTTCATAGGCGTCAAGAGGGATATCAAATAGAAGCAGGACAGCTATGATGATCAGCATGGCAATCACCAAGGGGTTTGCCAAAGGGTTTTTCAGTTTCTTGTTGATGAAAACCCCTGCCTGGAAGGCAAAGACCGATAGGGAAATCCCAAACAATGGTGAGCTAAGAATCTCAAGCATGTCTTCTCTCCCTTATGCTTTTCTGCACGAATTGCACCAGGACCACTGTCCAGCTACTCGCTGCAAAACAAGCAAACAACGAGACCAGGTTCACCACAAGCAACTGCCACCAGATACTTTGGACCAATGAGGAGTATCGCAAGATCCCAACCACAGGAGGAATGAAAAAGAACGTCATGTTCTTGAGCATGAAGTCCGCACCCTCGCCTATGTGGTGCTCTTTGAGCAACCCACTGGAGAGCAGCACAAGAATCAGCAGCATGCTGATCACACTTGAGGGAAGGGTGAACGGAAGCACCAAGGAAATGACATCCCCCACCAGACAGAGACCAAAGATAAGTGCAAGCTGTATCAAGTATTTCATGGATGCCATACCATACCCTATTGGAAGGTATTCTGGGAAGAGGTACTATAAAGAGAAGGAGGCTTACCATGAATACAATCATTGACCATATCCTTACACGCAGAAGCGTGCGAAGTTTTTCCGATGAACAGATCAGAGAAGAGGACCTCGATCTCATTCTCAAAGCAGCAACTCTTGCCCCCAATGGCATGAATCAGGAACCTTGGCACTTCACAGCAATCCAGGATCCAGAGACCTTGCGGGAGCTCGATGAAAAGGTGGTTGGTCCAGGCGGATCATTTTTCTACCATGCACCAACCCTGATTCTTGTTTCCATTGAGATCGGGAATACCTTTGAGAAGGAAGATACCGCCTGTGCGATGACCAACATGATGCAGGCAGCTCATGCCCTGGGATTGGGCTCAGTGTGGTGCAATCGTATCAACCATAATCCCGAGCTCGGTGTACAACTCTCTGCATACGGCGTACCCGAGGGATACAAGGTAACAGGAACCCTTGCTGTAGGATACCCCAAGGGTGATTATTCTTTACCAAGAGTACCGAAACAGGGCACCATTACCTACATTCGTTCGTAACCTACAGGCAATTGAGTGGTTAGAACTCTAGAGGTAGGGAGAAGGCATATTACCTTCTCCTTGCTGTATTAGGCAAATTTGGGGAGGAAATCATGGGAAGGCGTACAAACAAGGCGAAGAAAAGGGGAAAGAGAATCCTGATTCTCCTCGTGATACTGGTAGTTCTCTGGGTATTGACCCTTGTTCTGGCACCAAACGAACAAGAATATGTACAGACCTCGACTTCGGGGATTCCTAATCTAGAGCTACCGGATTACTCAGCAACCGATATAGTGGTCACCCACCCAGGATATACCCTCCTCTACGATGAAGAGCATGAACAAGCGCGTTGGGTAGCTTATGAGCTTACCCGGAGCGAACTGTACGGTATGTACGAGCGTGGAGATGATTTCAGGAGTGATCCTTCTGTTCCCAGTGAATCTGCATCATTGGACGACTATCGGGGAAGTGGGTATGACCGAGGACACCTGATTCCTGCAGCTGACCTCTCATGGTCAGAAGAGGCAATGAGTGGTTCTTTCTACCTCAGCAACATGAGCCCACAGGAAGGACAATTCAACCGGGGCATATGGAGCAAGCTGGAGGCAACAGTTCGGAATTTTGCCGATACAGAAGGAAGCATCTATGTCGTCACCGGTCCTGTCCTGACTGACGGCCCGTATGACACCATTGGAGACAATGAAGTCTCCATACCAAACCAGTACTACAAGGTAATTCTGGACTACCGGGAGCCACAGCTCAAGTCCATCGCCTTTCTGCTCCCCAATGAGGGGTCGAAAAAGGATCTTGAGGATTTCGCCACCAGTATTGATGAAATCGAAACCATTACCGGTATAGATTTCTTCCACCGCCTACCAGATCCCCAGGAGACAGAACTTGAGGCGGACTATGATGTCAGAGCTTGGGATTTTAATACATTCCAGGTGAGCAAAGCAGACCGCGAAGCCTTCAATGCAGATCCTACCAACGAGGTCAAGCAACCCCAGAAAGCCACTGGCTGGTACGCAGTTGCCAAGAGTACCCTGAACACCGTCCTGTATCTGGTTAAGAGCCAGAGCCTGAACCTGATCGAAATTTTCATTCCAAAATCCACGCTCAAGGCTGCAGTTCCATTTCTGTACTGATCGAATGGAAGAGTGAAGCAAAAGCACTCTCCTCACGAAAGAAGACTGGAGGCATCCCAAGGGGGGCATCTACACAGCAGCTCCCCCCTTGGAAACGTTCCTTGGTGAAGAGATGGACCCACCTCCCAGAGGGGAGTACCAGCTTCCTGCTTGCCTCTCCCTCTTTCAATACCGGAGCAACCAACAGATCCCTGCCAAGAAGATAAGAATCCTTGTGGTTGAAGAAGGTTTCCTCTGGATAGTGTAGGAAGAGAGGCCGCATAACAGGAATACCCTGTTCAGCATTCTCCCTCACGACCTCCTTGAGGTAGGGTTTCAACGCAACATGAAGCCTGGTCATCCGCGCAAAGAACTGGATGGTTTCCTCGTCGGAGTCAAACTGCCAGTTTTCCGCTGGTCGATTGCCTTCATGGGTTCTCATCAGTGGGGTGAAGGCAGCAAATTCACACCACCTAAGCAGCAACTCCTTGCTCCGTTTCATCCCATAGAGTGTGGTATACCCACCAATATCACTATGATGCAATCCCATTCCACTCATGGATAGGGATAGCGCTGCACACAAAGCTGAGGGAAGGCCATCATCCTCACTCCAGTCAACATTTTGGTCACCCGCCCACATCATGGGACAGGATGATAAGCTCAGGGCAGAACCAGAACGCATGAAATAGAGAATCTCATTGCTTTTCCCTGCCTTGGCAATTGCTTGCTTATTCACCTGTGCCCAGTACCCTGGCCAAGGATTATGCTCCAGGAGTGCCGACCGTCCATTGTGAAGCATGATATCATGGGGGAGATACTCTCCAAAGTCAGCCATCCAACCACGCAAGCCAAGACTGATCATCTCGTCTTGTATGACCTTCTCATACCACTGGACTGCTTCAGGGTTGGTGAAGTCAACAACGCCAGCATCGAACTCACCAAAATCCACCAAATAAGGCTCCCCTTGGCTGTTCCTACCAAGATACCCTTTCCCTGCAGCTTCAGTGAACAACGGGTAGTCCTTGAGTACATATGGGTTGATGTAACCAAGTACCCCTATCCCACGTTCTTTCAATGAATCGATCACACCATCCAACCCAGGGTAGAGTTCCTTGTCCCACTGCCAGTTCCAGCAAAGGCGCTTTCCGAAACTTGTGTATTTTTCCCCTTGCCAATCCTGGATCCAGATACCATTTACCGGTGTGGAGAAAGCCTCCATCGACGCCAGCTTATCCAGGAGTACCTTCGTCCCTCCCTGGATTCCCAATATGATGCCATCATAGACCCAGTCAGGGAGCAAGGGCTGGCGACCCAATAGGGATGAGATATCCTGAACAACTTCCAATAGCGATGGTTTTACCGAGATTACCAGGGAAGAGGGAACCTCCCAGAACAACAACCGATGAACATGATCTTGGGAGAAATCGAAGTCAGCATAGCCGTCCGTGTTTGCGTGAAGGAAATACCCCCTGCTTGAAACAAAGGTGGTCTGGGGATAGAACGTGGTGTGGTAATCACCCCCTGCCCTATCTCTCTCATCAGCAATCTGGGTGATGTGCGTATGCTTGTTTCTTCCAACTCCCTGCTCTTGGGTCCACAGCGGGTAGTTTCGTCCACGAAGGTCAAAATATGAGAACTGTTCACCACAACCCCAGATATGCTCCCTCTCTTCTGCAAAGAGGTGCAAGACCAGCCGGTTATATGGCTGTGGAAGTGGGGAAAAGCGCATGATCAGGCGACTATCCAGTTCACTGAGTTCACAAGTCAGGTGATACAATCCCCCGGAAAAATGGAGGATACACACACCCCTGCCCTCAATATAGGCTTCACTGATGGTACAGACATCCAATACCAGTGTTTCCTCAACAGTATCGTCGATGAAGTAGTTGCCTCGGTACATGTCAATCGTTGCGTTGTTTCTTTGGAGCATCAAGACAGGATGCTCTGCCGTATGTTCAATGATTTTCATCTGGTTGAAGAAAACCGAGAGGATTCCATCCTGATTTGTATGACTGAACATGCCTACCCCTTCACTCCACCTGTAGTCAATCCACCAATGATCTTGTCATGCAGGAACACATACCCAAGGATGCTGGGAATGATCGTGATAATGACCGCTGCATACATGCTGCTGTAATCGGTAATGAACTGGCTGGAGAAAAACTTGATCCCGAGCTGTATGGTCCTCGACTCTATGGAACTGGTCAGCAGCATCGCCATAACGAATTCATTCCATGAGTAGATGAAACAGAATGTTGCTGCCGTTACAATCCCAGAGCGGGAGAGAGGAAGGATAATCATGGAGAAACGCTTGAAGAAGCCGCACCCGTCCATGATGGCAGCCTCCTCCAACTCCTTGGGGATCGATTTCATGAATGCCGTCACCAGAAATATGGAAACAGGAATATTCACTGCAGTATAGACAAGTATCAAGGCAAGCAGGGTGTTGTAGAGACCGCTACGGGTGATCATGGAGAAATAGGGAACCATGAAAGAAATCACCGGTACCAAGACTCCGGCGGTGAGAATGGTATAGATGATGTCCCTTCCCTTGAAATGTTCCCTAGAGAGGATGAATGCTCCCATGGAGGTTACCAAGCTGTTCAGCACCACGGTAACGACTGCTACAACCACTGAATTGAGCAGTAAGCGAGGAAGACTTGCCATGGATAATGCGTTGGTGTAGTTGACCCATTGGAACTTCTGTGGCCATCCAAAGGGATTGGTTTGCAGTTCAAGATTGGTTCTCAGTGAGCTGATCAGCAGCCAGAGCAAGGGAAGCAATGCCAAAGCGAGCAAGCTAATCAGGAGAATCCATTTGAGGGTGTTGCCGAAGATTGATGCAGGGGTATGTTTCATCTGGATATGCTCCTATTGTGCCATTTCACTCATGGGGTCCGAGGAACCAAAGAGTTTCCGTAGTAAGGTAATGACCAATGTCCCCATGATGATGAGGAACACCCCGCTGGTCGAGGCCTCACTATAGCGCAAGGCATCCATTTTCAGATACAGGTCGATGCCCATGGTGGTGGTAGCATACGCTGGTCCCCCACCGGTCATCAGGAAGGTCGCCTCAAAGTGGCGCATCCCGTACGCCATGGCAAGGGTCATGGTGGTGATCAGGGTACCGCGAAGCATGGGCAGGGTGATATTGATCTCCTGAGCCAAGGTACTTGCTCCATCAATCTCAGCCGCTTCATAGAGCGAACGAGGGATATTCATCGCAGATGCCAGCAGAACAATCATGAAGTAACCGATATAGATGACTGTCTGGAAGATTACGGAGAACAGGGCAGTATCAGGATTTCCCAACCAGTTATGCTTTTCCATTCCAAAAAGGCTGGCAAGAATTGCATTCAAGGGTCCATCGACGTTGTAGATGGCAACCCAGACCATTGCCAAGGCAACGGTAGAGATAACATTGGGAAGGTAGTAGATGGTTCTCAGCCCTCTCCAACCAAATGGTTTGCGTACCAGAATCATGGCAACCAAACATGAGAGAGGAACCTGGATCAAGCCTTGTGAGAGAGCCCAGACGATATTGTTTCCTAGTGCTTTCTGAAAGGTAGGGTCCGCTATCAACTTGGCATAGTTCTTTACTCCATTGAACTTCATAGACCCGATACCCCGCCAACTGGTGAAGCTGGTAAAGACCGTAAAGAAGAAGGGATAAATGAAGAAGAAAAAGAAAAGTAGCGAAACGGGAAGCAAAAAGAGTATTCTTGCACTCCAAATCCATCGGTTTCGTGTACCAACTGCTTGCATCATGGACTCCTACAGATAAGGATACCATACTGCCGCCCGCAGGCGACAGTATGATGTACATTGATCTATCAGCGTTCGATCTTGCGATCAACCAAGGCACAGAATTCCTCTGCGCTGATCCTGTCGAGGGCGAGCGCTCCAAGCTGCTGGGCAAACTCGAGGGTAACCTCAGCGCCGAGGGCAGCTTCCAGGTCAAAAGCAGTGGTTGATGCGGATGCATTCGCATCGTAGAACTGCTTCTGCAGGTTGTTCACCGGTCGATAGTCAGTCTTGATCGCAAACATGGCACCACTGGTTTCAGCAATCTTTGCAATGGATGAGGGACTGGTCAAGAACTTCAGGAAGTCCACAATGGCCTGTTCCTTTGCTGCGTCCTTGCTGGATGCTGCACAGATATTTGCCTGTAGACGGCTGATCATGATGTCCTCATACTCACCGACTGCGGGTAACCCACCAATCTTTATTGAGCCAAAGAATGGTGTGGCGGCAAGGTCGGCTCTCCCTGCATACCAAGGACCATTGGAGAATACAGCAGTGCGACCGGCGAGGAAATGCCCACCACTTCCACCAGCACCAAGACCTACGGCGTCAGCAGTAGAATACTCCTGGATCATCCTCTTGATCAGCTTGGCAGCCTCTACAAATGCAGGATCGGTAAAGGGCTTGTCCCAAACATTCGGTCCACCGAGGGAGACTGCAAAATGGCTGAACCAAATCATGCTGGTCCAAGCATTGGTGTCACCCGTCATCTGGCTGGTAGGAGCAATTCCTGCTGCCTTTAGCTTGTCAAATGCAGCAAACATCTCTTTTTCTGTGGCTGGCACTGCATTAACACCAACGCTCTTCATTGCATCCATGTTATACCAAATCGGGAGTATGGCTGTCTCCATCGGCAAGCTCTTGAGCATCCCGTCAACAGTAGACTGTTCCAAGGAACCGCCATCAAAGTTGGCCTTCCATGCATCATCAAGCTTTCCCTGGAAGTCCATCAGAAGGTTTGACTGATAGAAGGTTGCCGTTGTCGGGTTGAACTTGATTGTGAAGATGTCAGCCGGGGCCTGGCCTGCTGCCAAGCTGGTACGAACCTTCTGCTCGTAGGCATTGTAATCAGGCTGTGGTTCGATAACCACCTTGATCTTACCGGCATTCTT
Organism: uncultured Sphaerochaeta sp.; assembly: GCF_963677315.1. NCBI lineage: Bacteria > Pseudomonadati > Spirochaetota > Spirochaetia > Spirochaetales > Sphaerochaetaceae > Sphaerochaeta > uncultured Sphaerochaeta sp. Next base: position 589,831 of record NZ_OY781940.1, read on the forward strand.
GGTGTTGAACTCTTCCACCAAGGCTTCCACTGCTGGGGCCTTGCTGTCATTTCCCACCCAGATGCTTGCCCATCTCAGTTCGATTTCCTTTTGCTGCCCACTTTCTGCTTGCCCTTGTGCTGTCAACGGTGACAGTAAACAGAGCAGAAGCAACACTGCAATGAGTCGTGATTTTTTCATCATAACAATCTCCTTTTGTATCGTAGGTTTGCACGAAATGCAAACTTGTTTGCCCCTTATTGGATGACCTTCCACCCTTTCAGCTTTGCCACCATCTCCAATGGCTTGATATAGGCTCCATAGACCACCGATGAGTGATGGGCAAGGCCATTGTCCAGCACCAGATCAAGCACCTCTTTGACCGGTCGCTCAAAGATTGCCTTCATGTATGTCCCCTTCAGCAACTTTTCCATGGGAACTGCTGTAGCCTTCTGGAGGAACATTCGATAGCCGCCCCTGGCAGAATCAATGCGGAGAACAGAGAGAGCGCCACTTTTAAGCACAAAGTCTGCAGTGACTCCCTTGCCTCCAGCAAAGTAGGTATCAAGGCTTCTGTTGCAAGTGCCATCCCATAGATTGCAGGGAGCCACCCCACAGTGCCAGAACAGCGCAAAATCCTGCTCGAAATCAACCTGTGAGAAGTCAAAAAGGAAGGGAGTTTCCGCTCCCAGCGCCTGGTGGGCAATCATGGAGAGCGCTCCGTCGATGTCCCCTTCACAGGCAAGAATCATGCCCTCAGACTGCAGCAGGCTCATCGCCGCACAGGGAGAGACGCCGAAATCGCGGGCAAATTCAGGCCAGCATCGTATTGCCAGGGCTGAGAGGTTCATCTCATGGTAAAATGCGTCAAGCTTTGCTGCCAGCTGGGCAACTCTGTCCAACTGGTAAGCTGAGAGAGTCGATACATCGAAGGTATCCTTGATCTGTTGCATCCTCGATGCCACATCCTTATCGGATACCGGATAGTCATGGACTTCTTTGAGCTCGTAATGGTCCACCAAGGCACCTGTCTGGCCAAACAGAAGATTATCCTGCACACCTACATTGAAGAATCCATCTGCCCTATAGCCTATGATGCCAATCTTTGCCATCTTCATTGCCTTGATAACACGGATTGCATCAACCCAGTCCTCATCAATGGCATGCTGAACAATTACCGTATAGTCGTCATACCCACTCTTATAGAGATTGCTGGCATTCAGGTTCACACCACACACAGAGTTGAGTCGAATCTTACCCCCATTGTAAGGAAGTTCAGGGAGTCCCCAAAGCAAGACAGGAACAGAAAGCTCCCGCTTAAGTTGCAGTACCAGATGACCAAGGTGGAAGGTTCCTGAAATGCATACCAAGCCATCAATTTGCTTACTTGCAAGTTCCTTTGCTGCAGCAAGGCCGTCCTCCTGGGAAATGACCAGCGATTCCAGGCAGTACCAAGTCACGCCTTCTATTTGTTGCAACTCAATCTGAATCTTTGCATAAAGCTCTTCAGCGGCTTTATAGTCATAGGTCGTTCTTGCAAGACATACCACGCCTAGGGTTACTGGATATTTCACGCACTACTCCTCACTCTGCATGAGCAAACCAAAGATGCTCAATTTAGTTACTTTCCATAAGTAAGTAAATACCACAAACAAGGAACCGTCAATGAAAATCTGTTATTTTTTTATCTGAAGAACTCCTGCAGCACCAGATCGGAGGCACCCTTCTGTGCAAGAAGAGGATCATACGCTGTTGAGAAAATGCGTGGGGGTTCGGTGCTGAAGGCATCTGGTTCATCAAGCAGGCGAGCAACCTGTTCCCGAATCGCCTCAGCTACAACATCACAACAACCAACAAAGAGGAATGACTTGGGAGCGAAGAGTCTCATCAGAACCTTGATTGCAACAACAAGATACCCTGCAGCACGTTCGATGGTCCGCCTGGCAACAGGGTCTTCTGCCTGCAATGTTTCATCAAGTCCCTCGAAGAGTGCAAGACGCAAGTCAAGGGAGTTCGGATCAAGATCCTGTAGGTAAGCCTGCAGGCATCCTCTGGAACCACAGCTACACCTAGGGCCATCCGAATTGATCGGGATATGGCCTGTCTCGATTGTTTGGTTCCTGCTGTTCACATAGATCTCATCATCATGTACAAATGCCCCATTGACACCGGTCCTGAGCAGGAAGGTGAACATACTCCCCTGATGGTCATAGCCTCCATGTCGGTACTCACTCAGTGCAAGGGCACTACAATTGTTGTGAATCATGACTGGAATATCCAGGCGGGATTCCAGCTCCTCGACCAAGGCAATGTCCTTCATTCCCTCGATCCTTGGATAGTAGCGAACACGCTTCCTCTCGAGATCGACCTGACCGGGAGCGGCAACACCCACCCCGATCACCCGTTCTTTCTCAATGTGGAGATCATGCAGCACCCGTTCAATTTCTGTGACGATGAGGTCGGTGACTTCCTGTGCTTGTACATTCCCGGGGAGGGGATGCATAGCAGAATGGATTCTCTCTCCCTGAAAGTTAAAAACACCGAGGGAGAGGAAAGCAGCCCAGAACTCAAGACCAATGGTGAATCGTGCATTCTTCGATACCACATAAAAAACGGGACGCCGGCCTTTTCGGATGGTGGAGTCTTCACTCCCCCCTTCAATAGACTCGATCAAACCATCCTCTTCCAAAGCTGAAAAAATCCTGAAAATCGTAGGAGCCTTCAATCCAGTTTGCTGCACAACCTCAGACTGACTGGTCCCCTGCCTCCCTGCAGCATGGATCATGGAGAGTACTATATTCTGGTTATGTACCCGTAAATCAGCCGTTCTGAGTGGATTGCCTTGCATATTCCCTTCCTTTTCGCACAGTCTAATCCCATCCGGAGAAAAAATCCACAGGAAGTAGCTTTACAAGGTTCTTGGGATGGATTATAGTTACTTTCACTAAGTAACTAATAGAGAGGTACTCTTATGCTCTCCTCAGACCAATCCAAACAACTGGCTTCCTTTGCCAAGGAAATTCGGGGACAAACACTATTTACTATCGGCAATCTTGGTGTCGGACATATTGGGGGAGCTCTCTCCATTGTCGACCTTCTTGCCCTGCTCTACGGTAAGGTTCTGCGAATCGACCCAACCAATCCTCTATGGGAAAGGAGAGACCTGCTGGTGCTCTCCAAAGGACATGCAGGACCTGCGCTGTATGCTACTCTCGCCCTGAAAGGCTTCTTCCCTGTTGAGGAGTTGAGAACGCTGAATCAGGGAGGCACCAATCTACCCAGTCACTGTGACCGGACAAAAACCAAGGGTATCGACATGACAACCGGATCGCTCGGCCAAGGACTCTCTGCCTCCTGTGGCCTTGCCTATGCAATGAAGCTGGATAAGAAGGAATCCTTTGTGTATGCAATCATCGGGGACGGGGAGAGTCAGGAAGGACAGAACTGGGAGGCCGCAATGTTTGCTTCACACCACCACATTGATCATCTCATCGCCTTCACCGATTACAATAAGATGCAGATAGATGGGACAACCGATGAAGTCTTGGGCCTTGGGGATATCGAGGGGAAATGGAACAGCTTTGGCTGGTTTACCCAACGGGTTGATGGCCACGACCTTTCAGCCATGGACATGGCTATAGAAAAGGCAAAGGAACAGAAAGGAAAACCGTCCATGATTATCCTCGATACAATCAAAGGAAAAGGAGCCGCTTTCTGTGAAGGCAAGGTTGCAAACCATAACATGGCTTTTGACTTGAACACTGCAAATGAAGCCATTCAGGCACTCAGATAGGAGAGATATCATGGAAATGAAAGAGATGCGAGGCGTCTATTGCGATACCCTCCTCACCTTGGCCGAGGATGATGAGCGGATCATGGTTCTGGAAGCTGACCTGATGAAAGCTTCCGGTACAATGCCTTTCAAGCAGCGGTTCCCTGAACGCGCTGTTGATGTTGGGGTTGCTGAGGCAAACCTCGTGGGAGTGGCAGCTGGCTTGAGTGCTGCCGGGAAAATCCCGTTTGCAGCAACCTTCGGTTGTTTTGCCAGCCGCCGGGTCTTTGACCAGTTTTTCATCTCTGCTAATTACGCAAAGCTGAATGTGAAACTGGTGGGAACAGACCCTGGCATCAGTGCAGCCTTCAATGGGGGAACACACATGCCTTTCGAGGATATTGGGCTGATGCGTATGATTCCAGACCTTACCATTCTCGAACCCTCCGATCCGGTTAGCTTGAAGGCTTTGGTCAAGCAGTGCGCCGAACACTATGGTTGCACCTATATGCGACTCCATCGAAAAGCAGTGCAACCGCTCTATGCAGAGGATGCGGCGTTCACCTTGGGAAAAGGGAAAGTACTGAAAGATGGAACTGATGTCACCATCATTGCCCTGGGCGCTATCCTGGTTCCCGAAGCAATTAAGGCTTCGGCGATGCTGAAGAAACAAGGTATCAACGCTGCAGTCATCGATATGCATACCGTAAAGCCTTTGGATGAGGATCTTGTACTCACCTATGCAAAGAAAACAGGTGCCATTGTTACTGCCGAAAACCACCAAATCGCGGGGGGCCTAGGTGCAGCGGTTGCCAACTTGCTCAGCACAAGGCTCCCTACCCATATGGCAATGGTAGGCATCCATGACGAGTTCGGCCAGGTAGGAACGCAGGATTGGTTGCAAGCCTACTACAAGCTTACTGCAGAAGAAATTGTGAGAAAAGCACTCTCAATAAGGAGAAAATCATGAAAATTGCAATTGCATCAGACCTCTCAGGATTCCCTCTCAAGGCAGAGATCACCAAACACCTGCAGGAACAAGGCTATGAAGTACTCGACTTCGGTATCGAATCCGCAGATACACCACAGCCCTATTTCATCCAGGCTCCCAAGGTTGCTCTAGCCCTCCAGAAGGGTGAGGCGGAGAAAGGCATCCTGATATGCGGGACTGGACAAGGTATGGCTATTGTCGCCAACAAGCATAAGGGAATCTACGCCTGCGTGGTGGACAGCATCTTCAGCGCAGAGCGAGCAAAGATTGTAAACAACGCCAATGTAATTACGATGGGTGGGTGGATTACCGCCCCCTTCCTCGGTGTGCAAATTGTAGATGCTTGGCTGGCCATGTCCTTTACCCAGAAAATGGAGTTCAAGAAGGACTTCCTCAGTAATGCTTTCTCCCAGGTACAGGCCATTGAAGAGGAGCATTTCAAATGATCAGCAGACTGCTAAGCCCGGTTCATATCTTGAGTGTTTCTTCCTTGCAAGGTACTGAACTTGAAAGAATCCTGCGTTATACAGCAAACCTTCCCGGCCCATTGCATGTCAGCATCGTCACTGACGACGCTCCCATAGAAGGGAAACAGGTCTTGATCGATGAGCTCACCGCCCTCACCCCTGTTGAGGTATTCAGCCAGGTACAACCCAATCCGAGAACCGAAGACATTGAGGCAATGTTTCATGACAAGCGGTTCATGAATACCGATATTATCCTTGGAATCGGAGGAGGCAGTGTCCTGGACTCAGCAAAAGCCTTGGCGATGCTGATGACCAACAAGGGTTCCCTTGAATCGTACTTGCAGGGAGAACTCATCACCAACCGCTCCCTACCCTTGGTCTTGATCCCTACCACTGCAGGAACCGGCTCTGAGGTCACAAAAGTTGGGGTGTACAGTGATGGTACAGGGAGAAAGCATACCTTGGGTTCTCCTCACATGAGTGCACATACAGCAATCCTTATCGCTTCCTTGCTCGATACGGTTCCTCCTGGGCTTTGCGCAGCAACGGGTCTGGATGCCCTCGACCACGCACTGGAGTCCATCTGGAACAAGAACAGCACGGCAATCACCAGGGAGTGTGCGAGGGAAGCCGCATACAAGGTTCTTCAGACACTTCCCCAGCTCTATGACGCAACCATACAGAATCAAGAGAGAAGATCCTTGCAACAGGAGATGCTGAAAGCTTCCAATGAGGCGGGAATCGCCTTCAACCTCACGGGAACGGCTGCAGGACATGCAATATCCTTCATCCTCTCAGAGAATTGGCATATCCCCCATGGGCTGTCCTGTGCGTTTACCCTGCTTGAGGTATTCGATTGGGCTGCAAGGAATGATCAGAACCGAGAGGAGCTTGCAAAGCTGGGAAAGATGGTGCATCCCGAGCAAGTGGGAAGAGATGCATTGGTCTCTGCACTACGTGATGACATTGACTCCTTGCTCTCCCACCTTAAGATTCCCCGCAGTTTTCGCGATCTCTCCCTGGATATCGACAGGGATACAATCTGTAGGGAGTTTTCTCGTGTAGAGACCGACCCAAAGCTGCACAACCAGGTTCCACCACTCTCAATGGAGGATCTTTACTCACTTCTGGAGGCAAAAAGGTGACCACCTTGGTCCTTAGTGGACTGGTGGTCTTTGTGACCCATGCCCTTGAAGCAGTAACTGGATTTGGATGCTCAGTGCTGGCAATGCCTTTTGTCAGTGCATTGCTGGGAGTCAAGACAGCGGTAAAAGTCATTACCATTCTGGCTTGGCTGTTGGCATTGTATATTGTGATTCGGAATTTTTTCAAGATCGACTGGAGGCAATATTCCATCATCACTGGCTTGATGCTCCTTGGTTTGCCGGTGGGCATGTACTTGTTCCGCTCACAGCAGAGCGGTAGCCTGAATCTGATACTTGCCCTCTTCATCATTGTGGTCTCAGTCAGCCAACTCTATCGTCAGGCAAGAAGGACAGGTGACAGTGCTCCTCCTACAGGGTATAAAGTACTCCCCTATTACCTGTTTCTCTTCCTCGGTGGTATCGTGCATGGGGTGTTCTCCTCTGGTGGTCCACTTGTGGTACTGTATGCAACCAGAGCCCTGCCTGACAAAGGAAAGTTCAGGGCAACACTTTGTCTGCTCTGGACCACACTGAATACCATTATCATAGCTGGATATCTCGTCGAGGGATCACTGACGCTTCCGGTGGTAAAAACCACAGCAATGCTTGTGCCGTTTGTGGTGGCAGGGATCATTGCAGGGGAGCATATCCATGACAAGGTTGATGCACGTCATTTTTCCCTGATTGTCTTTTCCATGTTGCTGGCTACTGGTATAGTGATGGTACTATTTGCGAGGTAATGCTATGAAAACATCCCGGTTTCACGTTCCGTTGGACCTTGTGAGAAACAATCCAAACGAGAAAATTCACTCAATAGAGTCCTCCCGCTTCAAGAAGTATGGTCGGATTCTTCATGATTTCGATTCATCCTACTTGGTTGCTCTTGCAGACCGTGTGACGACCATTCCTGAGCAAGACATTACATATGAGACATTTCTGCCAGTATTGGAAGAGCCCGCTCTCATGGAGGAAATAAAACTCTATTATGGTGAACAGGACATCCAGATCGGGTACTGCAATGGGAAGAACCAGAGTATCAACGGTATGGAGTACCATAAGAGTCCGGAATTGTTCATTGCAGTAACCGATTGCCTGCAGTTCCTGACGGAATTCTCGGAATTGGAAAATTTCGACTCAGTTGACACTCGTTCATCTGAACTATTCTTTTTCCCTAAAGGGTCAGCGGTCATCGTTGAAGCCAATGTACTGCATCTTGCTCCCTGCGGAGCGTCGAAAGAAGGATTCAAGTCAATCATTGTCCTCCCTAGGGGCACCAATGAGCCACTATCGAAGAGCATGGCTGAGAAAGTCTCCAAGAGCAGTGACCCGGAATCGAAGTTGTTACTGAAGAATAATAAATGGATTCTAGCCCATCCAGAGAGGACCAATCTGGTCAAGCAAGGTGTCCATGCAGGACTGCGGGGACATAACCGGAGCATAACGCCTGTGTGAACAATGAAGACCGGCCTCCTGAAGCCGGTCTCCTGTATCGATTGTTTGAAAAGAAGGCCGCAAACGCGGCCTTCTTCTGAACACTACTTGGAAATGAGCATGGTCTTGGGATCGAGACTTACACCCATAGGCTTCTCGTATATCCCGTCATGGGCCTTCACGGCCGTCATTACCACTTTGTCTCGTTCCTCATTGTATATGAGTCCAATGAGGACATCAATCAAATCGATATATTTGTGCATGGTGTTTGGGACACCATATTTGTCATACATAACATCAGAGCGAACAGGAGATACACTGAACCATACCTCCAGATTCATATTCTGTGCAAACTGCTTGATCTTGCGAACATCATCCTCAGTTGCCACGGTTAGCTTGTATCCGTCAAAGAGAATGGCGTCTGCCTTGAAACTCCCATGATTGATCAAGGTCTCCAAACTGGAAAGCACCTTATCAATGGTGACATTCTCCTGGCTGAAATTCATGACCACACGGTTACTGAGAATATTGTTGTACACGGTCGCTGCATCATCAAGAGTACGGCCATCAGAGACTTCCCTGAAGACCTCCTTATACCAGTTGATGACATGTTCTACGTTTCCAGAGAACGAGACATGAATGACATGCTCCCCTCTCAGTAGTTTATCAGTAGCAAGATGGACCAGGCAGGCTGTCTTGCCAACACCATGACGGGAAACAAGGACCCCGAGGTTCCCACGACCAAGTCCACCGTCCAAAGACTGCTCAAATACGCGAAGAGGACTCAGTTCGTTTAACTCTTGAATTACCATAGCGCTCACCTCCAAGTAATTATTAGGTTCATCCCTAGTATACTATGGAAAATCACAAAATGGTACTTTTTTACAGAAAAGGGCAAAAAGAGACCCCCCAGGAGGGTTTATCCTCTTGGAGGGCTTTGGATTGCAGAAAGAAATACTATTTCTGTTCTTTCTTCCGTTTCTCCTGATAATCCTTCTTCAGCTGCTCGGAAACGCTTACCGGCACCTTGCCGTACTTCCCGATTTCCATGGTAAATTCGCCCTTACCCTGGGTGAGGGAGCGAAGAACCGTGGAATATCCGAACATTTCAGAGAGAGGCACTTCAGCAATAACCGTACTCATTGCATTATCCTCGGTGGAGCTGATGATCAGGCCACGTCTCTGGTTGACCGAAGCGAACACAGAACCCTGGAACTCATTGGGGGCTACAACCTCGACCTTCATGATTGGCTCGAGGATGACCGGCTTGGCCTTCTCGAACGCATCACGGAATGCACTGAGGGCTGCAGTCTGGAATGCCTGGTCGGATGAGTCAACCGGGTGCCAAGCACCATCGTTGACAACAGCCTTCACACCAAGTACGGGGAATCCGAGCTGAGCACCCTTCTTGATGGCCATCTGGAATCCTTTGTCACAGGATGGAATGTATTCAGTAGGAATGGATCCACCCTTGATCTCGTCAACAAACTCGTACTCTTTTACATCCTCACCCTCTTCAGGATCTGGAAGTGGCTCGATATAACCGGCAACACGTGCGTACTGACCGGAACCACCAGTCTGCTTCTTGTGGGTGTAGTTGAAGTCGGCTCTCTGGGTGATAGCTTCACGGTAGGCGACCTCAGGCTGACCGATTTCCACCTCTGCCTTGTACTCACGCTTCATGCGTTCTACATAGACCTCAAGGTGCAACTCACCCATGCCCTGGATGATTGTCTGGTTGGACTCAGGATCCACATAGCTGCGGAAGGTCGGGTCCTCCTTGGTAAAGCGGTTGAGTGCCTTACCCATATTGTCCGCAGCCTTCTTGTCCACTGGCTTGATAGCCAAGGAGATAACCGGGTTGGGAACAAACATACTGGAGAGTGAGTAGTTCAGCTTAGGATCACAGAAGGTATCACCACTGGCACAGTCAATGCCGAAGAGTGCTGCAATTTCACCACAGCCTGCTTCTGTCAAATCTTCCATGGTAGCTGCGTGCATACGGATCAAGCGTCCAACACGGAACTTCTTGCGGCTACGGGTATTGTAGAGCTCATCACCCTTCTTCACCTTACCCTGATAGACACGTATATACGTCAGCTGTCCATACTGTCCATCCTCGAGCTTGAATGCCAGGACAACAGGAGGAAGATCTTCGTCTGCAACCAGCTTGACCTCTTCCTCGTTATTGTCGAGGTCGAGAGCCTTGTTGGTGACATCAGTAGGATTCGGAAGGTAGCTGATAACGCCATCAAGCAAGGGCTGGATACCCTTGTTCTTGTATGCACTACCCATGAATACCGGGCAGAGCTCCAGGTTGATGGTAGCTTTTCTTATTGCCTTGCGAAGAAGTTCTTCGGTTACATTTTCCTCGAGCATAGCTTCCATAAGCTCGTCTGAGCACAGGGAGACACTATCAAGCAGCTCTTCGCGGCGAGCATCAGCTTCTTCCTTCAGATGGGAGGGAATCTCAGCTTCACGAACAGCATCCCCATTGGGACCGTCATCGAAGTAGAGAGCCTTCATGCTGATTAAGTCAACAACACCTTCCATCTTGTCTTCGAGACCGATGGGGATCTGCATCAATACAGCATTCAGACCAAGCTTCTCTATCAATTGGTTCTTGACACGATATGGGTTTGCACCGGTTCGGTCACACTTGTTGACGAATGCAATACGAGGAACGTGGTAACGCTTCATCTGCCGGTCTACGGTGATGGACTGGCTCTGTACGCCACCAACGGAACAAAGTACCAAAACAGCACCGTCCAGTACGCGCAATGAACGTTCAACCTCGATGGTAAAATCAACGTGTCCCGGTGTGTCGATAACGTTGATTTCAGTACCTTTCCAGTTAACATTCGTTGCAGCGGAGGCAATGGTGATACCTCTTTCGCGTTCAAGCTCCATGCTATCCATGGTAGCTCCAACGCCATCCTTACCACGAACTTCATGTATTTCGTGGATCTTATTGCAGTAGTAGAGGATGCGTTCGGTTAGTGTTGTCTTACCCGAGTCGATGTGGGCACTGATTCCGATATTCCTCAAATTTTGCAAGTCAGCCATTCTTTATAACCTCTATAGTATAGAATAAAAACGAGTCCACAGATTCCCCTGCAGAATTCCAGCATCCTGATGTAAAACTCTTACTCCCTAGCACACATCAGGTTACCAACTGAAGGGAAGAGAACGAACGGTCGCGGGATATGCTTACCCCAACGTACCTCGTGGATAATAGTATATCTCGGTTTTTTGTGCAATCCCTTTTCCCAATACAATCCTTTTCCGACTCGACACTTGTGTGTTACAATAGCTCAGAGGTATGCCATGGAAACGATTTTCACCAAGATTTTAAAAGGGGAGATTCCCTCCATATTCTTACACAAGGACGAACTTTGTTTCTCCATTCTCGATATCAATCCTGTCAACAAGGGACATTTACTGATCATTACATCACAACCATACCCTACCCTTGAAAGCTGCCCAGAAGAAGTCCTGAGCCATATGATGGTGCTGGCCAAGAAGGCTGACAGCGTGCTCAGAGAAAACCTGGGTTGTGATGCCACCAACCTGATCATCAATAACGGCAAGGAAAGCGGGCAGGAAGTACCACACCTGCATCTTCATATCATCCCCAGGTACAAAGAGGATGGAAAGACCTTGCGTCTCGTCAAAGAGCCCTACAGCGATGGCGAGATTGCCGATTATGGAAAGAAATTGGAGTTTTAACCATGCGTGCATGTCATCACTGCCATACTCCCATCGACCCATTGCTCAGTATTGGCTACCATACCGTATGTCCAACCTGTTCAAAAAGCTTGCACAGCTGTGTTAATTGCAGGTTTTACAGTCCAGGGGTCTACCACGACTGCCTTGAAGGAGTCGAGGAGTATATAGAGGATAAGGAGAATGCAAACTTCTGCGACTCCTTCATGCTCGGTGAGGATTCCAAAGAGGAATCTGAGAAAAAAGCACGTGCCAAGGCGAGAGCCGAAGCACTCTTCAACTTCTAAGGAACCAATAATACCTATGAACAGACGTATTGTACTAATAGCGATTGCACTACTACTCACCATCCTCATGGGATGTGAGACCTATACTGCCCGCTCTGCAAAAGAGAGCTTACAGACACCAAACCCTGTAGCAGAGGGAGAGCTCGTCACCAAATACTCCCTTGTGGTAGCCGAAGCGCAAGCGAAAGCAGAGGTAGAGGAAGCGGAACTCCTTGCAGAGCAGGAGAGACAAGCTGAAGCAGAAGAGAGGCAGCGCTATGAAGCCATGCAGGAGTCCATTGCCTCTCTCCAGACAGAGAAAAGTACATTGGAGAAGAAACTGCAAGAGAGCGAGGAGGCCCTCGCTGAGGAACAGAACAATACCCAGTCATTGAAAGAATCATTGGAAGAACGCAATCTCTTGTTGGACAACAAGGATCTGACTCTCTCTCAAGAAGCCGAGGAATACCAGACCACCATTGCCACCCTACAATCTGAGATCGAGGCATTGCATAAAGAGATTGAAGAGAACGAGCAAGACTACGAGATGCTTAGCTACCAAGCAGGAGAACTGGAGAATATTCTCTCAGAACAACAGAGCATCAACAACGAGCTGCAAACCATCTTGCATGAAGCAGAGCTGAAGCATACCGCGGAAACAGAATCGTTGAAAGCTGCCCAAGAACAAAGATTACAGGAACTGCAGAACACCATAGATTCCCTGAAGACAGACAATGAACTCCTCACAGCACAACTTGAGGAGAAGACCCAGTCCCTGGAAGAGCGCCTCCGTCTTGAACAACAACGTATCGATGAGGCAAAGCGAATCGAGGAAGAACGACTGGAAAAGCAGAGGGAGAAGGCAGAGGAGCTGAGAAAAGCGGAAGAAGCTGAGATGGCTCGCCTTGCCGCCCTGGAAGCAGAATATCAACAGATCCCCCCTCTCGAACAATTGACACTTCCCAGGATGTACACCACGGATGAAGCTACCAGCCTTTCAGCCGACAACGATCCGCTGAACGTTCTGATGCTCCCTCTGGATGATATTCGCTGGAGCGACCCAGCCATGAAAAACCTGGTTGCTACGAGTATCAGTGATATAAAAGCCCCCGTCATCATGGTTACGGGACATATGCAGAATGTCATTGATCTTGTGAGACAGTTACGAAGAAATGCCGTGTTGGTCGAAGGAGGGGCGATCATCACCTCCTATCGGGTCATCTCAACTACAAACCATGGGATACGTGTCCAATTCAGCAACACGAAGACAATCAGACTTTCCATCGCCAATCTCCCTGAATATAAGGTCTTTGATGCATTCACCAGTGGAAACGATTGGAAAACCCTACAAAAACAGGTTACCAGCGAACGGACCAAGATGCTCGAAAGAATCTTGGCAGAAGGAACGGTTACCGAGCCAACTATCATAGGGGCCAGCCTCTTTGAGCCATCCTACCAGGATTGGAACACGTTCAGTCCGGTACTGTATCGACAAATCGACTATATCTGGCCATTATCGAACTTCCTGGAGGAGTCATCCTTCTACGATGTATATAGAGCCACCCATTTCTCTGCAGACACCGACGCGGGAAACACGCTTGTCACCGAGAACCTGAAAGAACGTATCGATTATGTCTACAGTAGAAAAGTCCTTCCATTGCAGAGCTCTATGCTGACCATTGGAGGAGAATCAATTCCTGATGCACAGAACATCGCCCGCTACGGGATCTCTGCCACCTTCCTGATTCCTTAGTTCTCCGGATCTATAACCTCCGCCTCTGCTTCAACCACCTGTTCCTTGAACTGTTGGTTGATCTTGCGGATGCGCAGAGACCAGAGAATCATGCCGATTCCGCTTACTATGAAGAGCAACCCGAATAGCTTGAGCAACAGGCTCCCGATCTGCTGTGGGAATACAAACAAGAGAATGGCCATAATCAGGGAGAATACACCCTCCGTGTAGAGAGGAGAGAGGGAGCGTTCCTCTTTCCTCATCAGCAATGCATCCAAGAAGGAAATCAGGGCAGAGAATAAAAGCTGTGCACCAATGATGTACAACAATACTGTCCAGCTTATGGTCGCTGCCGAGAGAGGGACGATAATGGCAACCAAACCGATTACTATGCTCAAGAGGGCCTTGACCAAGGTAGCTATACGTGAGCGACTACCAAGATTGAATCCCTTCAAGTAAATCATACTGGAAATTCCCGATCCTGCAAGGAACACCCCTAAAAGGGAGATGAAAATCTTCACGAAGGATTCCTGTTGGAACATCAAGAAAATCCCTACGATAATCAAGAATGCACCTATCACGGTGGAAAGAATGAGGTGACGTTTAAGAAAGGTTTCCTGCATATTGGGCTCCTTGCCTTTCGGTCCTGTACAATTGGACCGTTTTTCTTTATCGTACTGGCTAGAACACCCTAAGTAAAGGATGACAACACATGTACCGGTATCTTTTCTTTGACGCAGATGGGACACTTTTTGATTTCGAACAAGCAGAACACAATGCATTCTGGAAGATGGCAGAAAGCCTTAGCCTGCCACTGGAAAGGAAGCATGAGCAAGACTATATCCGCTGCAATGCTGAGGTATGGAAACAGTTTGAAAAAGGAGAAGTCACCATCGATGAATTGAAAGTGAAGCGATTCGCCAATTTTGCATCGGAAACGGGGATTTTCCTCGATGCTGAAGAAGCAAGCAGGAGTTATCAGTATCAGCTGTCTGGTCAGGGTATCCTGTTTGATGAGAGCATTACCGTTCTTGAGACTTTGAAAGAGAGGGGTTACACACTCTTCCTTGCCACCAACGGAATTGCAGAAGTACAGAGAGGCAGGATTGCCGTATCAAATACTGAGCGGTACTTCGATCACATCTTCATTAGTGAAGAGTTGGGATACCAGAAGCCAGATCCACGATTTTTTGCCCATATGTTCGAGGTAACCGGGCTCGGTGAACAAAAACAGTTCTCACTCATGATCGGAGACAGTCTTTCCAGCGATATAGCTGGAGGCATAGCCAGTGGCATGGATACGTTGTGGTTGAACAAGGAAGGAAAACCTCAGGACCCCAAGGTACAACCAACCTATACCCACAACAGTCTATCCTCTGTGCTTGATTTCCTTAACGGCCCTCTCTGATTGACTTGAGTTCAACCTCTATGATCAACAGGGTATTTGGTTCAATGGTTTCCGTCCCCTCCTTCCCATAGGCAAGATCAGGATGTATCCAGAAACGATACTTTGCACCTTCCTGCATCAACTTAACACCTTCAATAAACCCTGGTACCATGATGGCTTCCAGCAGGAAGGTGGAACTCTGTTCCCGTTCATAGGAACTGTCAATGATTTTTCCGTTCAACAGCATGATCTGGTAATCGACTTCTACCATGCTGTCCTCTGTTGGGCGGTCCCCTTCCCCTTCTACAAGCACTTCATACTGCAGTCCTGAATCGGTTATCTTTACAGACTCCCTTTCCTTGTTGGTCTTCAGAAAATTCTCTGCAACTTCCATATTGGCTGAGGATATGGCATCCATCTCCTCTTGTGCAATCTGCAAGAGTTTTGTTTGCACTTCATAAAGGGTTTGGGACATCTCCTCCTGGGTGTAGAACCCCTGACCCCTATCAGCATCGAGAATTCCTTTGGCAAAATAAGAGGCTTCCAAGTCACTGAAACCCTTCTGCTGTACCATTGAGGAGTAGAGAAGATAGCCATAGGTGTAACTGAAACGATCTTCCAGCGTAGAAGGCTCTTCCAAATCCCGAATGACATCCGTCTCTTCAACAACTGGTTCAGCTTGTACCACAACCGTTGAAGAAGTTTCCTCCACAGGATTCTGGGGAGATTCAACTGGAGTTTTCGAACATCCAACCATCAAGAAGAGCAAGAACAAGGGGACGAGGCGCACAGACAAGGTATTCTTCACGGCATATCCTTCCGTAACAGCATTATTTCAGGTCTTCGACCGATGTGTTCTGGATCAACACATAGCAAGCATGTCATACACCCCATTATGACATACGTGAAAAGAAGACCTGTATAAAGGAAACTGTAACCCAGCTGACCGCATACGTCCAGTGTAAAGTGTCAAAAAGTGCCCTATTGGGGAAAAACGCTCCCCAATTGTGAATCGATTGCTACGATAACCGGAAACTTCTCCACCTCAAGACGCAAGAGAGCCTCTGGTCCCAAGTCGGGAAATGCAACCGTTGTGACAGCTCTGACGGTGGAAGCATAGAGCGCTCCGCACCCTCCAAAGGCTTGTAGATATACCGCCTCGTTTCTCTTGATTGCCGTGGCCACTTCCTTGGAACGAGGCCCCTTGCCGATCATAACCTTGAGACCCTGGTCAAGCAACAGCGGGCTGAAAGGGTCCATTCTTGCACTGGTGGTCGGGCCACAGGAACCGATCAGCTTCCCTTGTGGAGCTGGACTTGGCCCCATATAATATATGGTCTCACCTTCCAAGGAGATGGGAAGACTCCTTTCCTGCTGCAAAAGTTCGTACAGTCGTTTATGGACCTGGTCACGACCTACGTAGAGGGATCCAGTCAGCAAGACTTGGTCATAAGCCTTCAGACTCGCAATATCCTCACTGCTTAGGGGCAATACCAATTCACGCATTTCTCCCCTCCCATACAATCGTTGCCTTTCTGTCTGCCCAACAGTTGATGGAAACAGCCAACGGAAGACCGGCAATATGTGTCCCCTCATAGGCAACTGCAACATGAAGGGCTGTGATCATCCCACCAAGACCGCCACTACCAATACCCAATCCCTGTAGACGTGTGAGTATTTTTTCTTCCAATTCAGCATACTGTCTCTCGGGGTGGGAGGATCGCACATCGCGGAGCAATGCCCGCTTGCTTAAATAAGCCGCCCGGTCCATGGAACCACCGAGGCCAACACCGACAAAAATAGGAGGACATGGCTTTCCTCCTGCTGCAGAAACAATCTCAGCAACTGCGCTGATGATTGTCTCTTCTCCTCCGGTGGGATTGAGCATCCTGACCGAGCTGCAGTTCTCACTACCGAATCCCTTGAGCAATATCTCTATCCTTAAGCAACTTCCCTCCACCAGGTTCCACCAGATCACTGGAGGGAGATTATCCTGTGTATTAATCCGCTCAAACACAGGCTCGACCACCACCGATCGCCGAAAATGGGCTTGTTTAACAGCAGTGGCACATCCTTCAAGAATCTCGGCCTCTATATCAGAGAGAGGTATTGGACAGGACTTGCCTACATCCACGAACACCAGGAACATCCCGGTATCCTGGCACATGGGAAGTGTCTGTTCCTTAGCTCGTGCAAGATTATCCAGTATTGCATCCAGGACTGCCAAACTTGACCGGCTACCTATCGATGTTTCAGCTGCTGCTGATTCAATGGCATGGGCTTCACGGATTTTCTCCAGAACCCCCTCATCAAGTTCGACTACTGCCTTCTGCAGTTCCTCACTGATCCTCTTTGCGAGTTTCATCTACTTCATCCTTCCAGTTAGGGTCATACAGCCATGGCCTGGTGGCAAAGTAACTACCTACAGCCTTCAAGACCAACAAGGCAATGGCTAGACCAACAACTAATCCCATAAAATCTGCAGCCAAATCAAGCCACTCACGACTTCTCTCAAACATCGGTTGCAACAGCTCCACAATGATTCCAAGCAGTGTACCGACTACCAAGGAGACAAGAACAGCACTACCGGACCAAGAACTGAGATGGAGCGTTGAGTGTGGTACTGCAACCCGCTTGCGGGGTTTTCCCGATCCTGGAATCTGCAGGAATGCAAAAAAGAGAGAGAACCCAAGGGCAGCATAGGCTGCCATATGATCTCCCTTGTCGGCAAAGGGGATCCAGGAGATTTCCGGATAGGACTCCTTTGGCATAAAGGAAAAGACAAGAATCAACGTCACCACAAGCGTGGAAAGGATGATTCCTGTTACACGGACGATCATCTGTAAGGGAATTCTCTCTCTCATACCAAGTCTCCTTGTACCCAGCCTCTCACTTCCATCGTGCTCTTCAACTGCTGGAGAAATTGATGCTTGTCGGGAAATGCACGTGGAGCGACAAGTCGATATTCGGGAGTTTCGCATACCATACGTTCGATGACAACGGAAGGATTCAGACGTCTCAAGAACCATATACTCTGCTCAACATGCCTTCTCAAGGAAGCAGTTCCTACCTCACCCATCTCATACCAATCCTGTAAGCGGGTGCCCTGACAAATATGCAGATTATGGATCTTCACCGCTTCACTTCCAGCCCTATTCACCATGGCTGCAGTTTGGGCAAAATCCTTGCGGTCTTCACCTGGTAAACCGAGTATCACATGAGTACAAACACCAATGCCGGCCAAATGTAACGAATCTGCTGCAGAAATGTAGGAAAAAACATCATGGCCCCTTCCAATACGTGCCAGTGTCTTATCACTGCCGCTTTGAAGCCCAAGTTCAACCCACACCTTTTGCACCGAATGCTGATACCTTTTCAGCAAGGCAATTATCTCATCGGTAATGCAATCAGGACGGGTTGAGACGATCAATTCTACAAAGGGGCCTTCTTCCAATACCAGGTCATAGAGCATTTTAAGGTGTTCCAAGGTGTCATAGGTATTGGTATAGGCTTGGAAATAGAGTGAGTACATATCAGCACGGTATCTACGTTTCAAGAATCGCTTTCCCTGCTCTATCTGCATTTTTATCTTGCTGATTCTCTCTTCAATGCCTATATGGGAGATTTCAATCAGCCTGTCCTGGGGCTTCTGGTAAGCTGCAATGGTGCCTGTCCCATCACAGAAAGCACATCCACCACTTCCATCCATATTGCGATTTGGACAGGAGAACTGACCATCCACCCCTATGCGGTACACACGCCCATGATACACTTCATGGAGATGGGTGGCATACGACCTGTAGACCTCACTCATCAATAGACTCCCAATGAGAAAGATACCTCTCCCATAAGGCTTGCCCCAAATGAAGCCATAACCTCCCCTATCGGGGTATCGAGGCCAAGCATGAGTGCCAGTCCCATGTCCCATAGGCTGGAACTGAAATATGCCTCATCAAGAGGGGCCAATCCACTGTAGGGATCATATGCATCATACACAGCTCCATGCAGTGAGAGTTTGCCGAATGCTGGGTACCCGAGCAGTTCGGCAAGCCTATGCTGCCAATCCACACCCAGATAGGCTATATCGCGACGGAGGAAGAGCGGGCCATAACTGACCATCTGGTCGATGCCTCCCAGATTTGCATAGCTCTGGATAAAGGGAAATGGTTCCCTCATCAGGGAAAGTTGGGTTGCATAGCTTAGGCTGTCACGGTAAGTAATGACAAATGATTGTTTCCATCCAATCCGTAGTGAGTGGATCAACCCCTGCTGATACCCAAGCCTCCCCAACACTTCAAGGCTGAAACCCGAGGTAGCGAAGCGAGATGATAGATTTCCGTAGGAAACAGTTAGCTCTCCCACTGGATAGGCATAGAATTGCTTGTCATACGTAGAATCATTCACCGAAACAAGAAGGTAGCTTCCCTGAAGAGATGCTCTGCCATATTTACCAAAGCGAAACCGAAAACCAGCATCACTTTCAAACATACGATCCAAGGGAGCACTTCGCTTTGCATTGATCATTGCTGAGAGGGGCGTCATCGCCCCAGCTCCATAACTGGCTTGCACTACTGCATCAATACTTCCTTTGCTTCCACTGAGCAGCGGATAGGAGAAACTGAGAGTCATCCCTGATCGCTGACCAAGTGTGGCATTGACAGAAAAGGTGAAGTCCTGCTTTCTTCCCAAACCCCCGAGGGATGCATCCAGATATGCATCTGCACGGTACCATACAAAACCTGAGGGCAATGCAGTAGAGAAGCCGGTATCTGCATGGAAGCCCATGCTGATGCTTCTATCCCTTCGTCCGAAACTCCGGGCATATATCATTAGCTTTCCATCACTGGACATCTCATAACTGAGAGTGGTCAGATCATAGGCGTTCTTGACCTCCCGAAGCTTAAGATTCAACTCCGTTGCAGTCTGTGCATCGAGTCTCCTGCCCAAAAAATCTGAAAACAAGAAAGATTCAGGAATAATCTCCCCTGGTTTCAAGGAGATGTCCTCTACTTCAATCTGTAGGATTTTGGGGATTGAGAGAAGAGAATAGGTACCACTTCGGTTTTCTTCCACTGGGGTGAGGGGTCGAACCTGTGAGAGTGTATCGACAAGCGCATCGAATGCTGCCTCTTCTTTTCGTACAGCTTCCCACCCTGCCTCGATAATCTGCTCATGTGCTGAGAAATCCAAAGCAAACGTGCTTTTCAGCTCTGGAAGCACAAGCACATCGGCAGAAGGATGTTGAGCGGTCGCTTTTTCCTGGGTAAGCAATACAACAGTCTGCATTGCCATTGCTGAGAGGCTCTCAAGGTCGGCAGCGTCCTGCATTCCCAAGGCATTCACATCGCTTGCGATGACATACTCCGCTCCAAGGCTTCTCGCGAGGTCGATGGGAAGATTGTCTACCACTCCACCATCGATGGCAAGGATACCCTCACCCAGCGGAAATGGGGTAAAAACGATAGGTATGGAAATACTACTCCTGATCGCCGTAACCAAGGACCCCTCACTATGGACAATACGCTCTCCTGTGGCGGCATTTGCAGAGACACAGTAGAACGGAATAGGTAGTTCTGAAAAATCCATGGTATTGGGATATCGAGCAAACAAATACCCTAACAGTTCCAGGATTCGTTGGTCTCCAATCAGGGCAGGAGCATTTCCTAGGCCCTGCTCCCCAAAGCCCAATGAGAAAACCTGGTTGTTTTTGTAGGAGAAAACCTCATCCTCATGTTCAGCGTCTTCCAGTGGAGGAGTGGAGAACAGACCAACCATATCATAGGTTTCCAGAAGGTTACGGATCTCCAAGGGAGAATAGCCAGCGCTGTAAAGTCCACCTACCAATGCACCCATACTGGTACCAACCACCATATCGATGGGAATACCTCTCGCTTCCACAGCCTCAAGGACTGCAATGTGAGCCAATCCCCGAGCCCCACCTCCCGAGAGGACAAGGGCAACCTTCTCTGTGGTTGCCGACAATGGGAGACTCAAGAGCACAAGGAGTGCCAACACCACAATACGTCTCATAGATTACCCCAGCTTGGATCCCAAGAAATCCTGATTACCATTGAGGAAGGACTGCCAATCCATCTCCTTGCGTTTTTCCAGTTGTAGACGAGTTACCCAAAGCAATCCTTCAGAGGTGGCAATGGCAATTCCCTTTTTCTTCTGTTTTGCAATCACGGTTCCTACAGGAACCTCTGCATCATAGGAATCTTCCCCTATCTCATCTATCGTACCATGGACCCCTGTTATAAGAAGGGTCTGTCCCTGATAGGTTGTCCGTGCCTTGGGCCAAGGCGTCATTGCCCTGATCTGAGCATGCAACGCCTTCGCTGGATTTGAGAAATCCAATTCAGCCATTTCAGGGGTTATCAGTTTCGTATAGGTTGCTTCCCCACTCTGGCGGGAAAATACTGCGGTACCCCGCTGTAACCTAGAGAGAGCCCTTACAGCAAGATCAGCAGCCCTCTCTGCCACGAACGCAGAGAGACTTTCCGTAGTTTCATCACCATTGAGAGGGAATTGCTCAGCCAGCAGGAGGTCTCCGCTATCCATCTCTGATGCTATTCGCTGGATACTGATACCACTCTCACTGGCTTGAGAGAGAATTGCCCCTTGTATGGGACTTGGTCCACGTAACAAGGGAAGCAATGAGGGATGTATATTCAGTCGCTCATTGGGGAAAAGTCCCAGGAATTTTGGGCCGAACAGTCTTCCATAGGCAAAACAGACAAGCGTATCACACTCATAGGTGCTGACAGCCTCCCGAGCCTCACGACCAAGATGATCAAACTGCAACACAGGAAGGCCCAACGCTTCACCAGCCACCTTAACCGGAGGTGCAACAAGGGCCTTGCCCCTTGCACCCCGCTTGTCGGTGTTGGTAAGTACCGCAGCGATATCATAGTGCTGTGACAAGGCCCGTAATGAGGGAACTGCAATTTCGGCAGTACCGGCAAAGAGAATCCTCAACGCTGCTTTCTCCTCTGGGATTTGTTTCGTTTCTCGTAGGCTTGTACCATCTTCTCGCGTTCTTCATCATTCAAGCGATCAATGAACAAGACCCCATTGAGATGATCGTTCTCGTGCTGGAGCGCACGAGCGAGTAATCCTTCAGCCTTGACCTGAAATACTTTCCCCTCCACATCCTGCGCCTGAACAGTCACACGAGCTGGACGCTGTACATCGTGCCAAACCCCTGGTATGGAGAGACATCCTTCCTCATCTGTATCAGTCTCAATGGAAGTTTCGATGATCTGTGGATTGATATACGCACGCTTCTCTGCTCCACGGATATGGATGACAAACAGACGTTGGTTCACCCCAACCTGGGGAGCTGCAAGCCCTACACCATCAGCTTCATCCATGGTATCGAACATGGCATCGACCAATATCTTCAACGCGTTATCAAATTTGGTTACTTTCTGGCACTTCTCTTGTAGTACCTCTTCTCCAAGTGTATATATATCTAACATAATACCAAACTATACCAACACCTGTTGCAATGGTCAACGTTATCACGAATGCGAGCGATTACCAAGGATTCCCATAGCTATTGAATGCGGGCTATGAGCAGAGAAGTTTTAGAGCAATTGTAAAGGATCAAGATCCACCTCCAGGTAGACTCCCCGAGGTGGGGTGTAATCAGAGAGAGCCTTTGCTACCAAGTGATGAACCAGGGAAGCCTGGGAGCCTGAAACCAGCAAGTGATAACGCCAGTTTGAAGCAATCTTCTCCAGAGGACACTCACTGGAACATAACACCTCTGCGCCTCCCCTAACGGTGAGTTGCTCTATATGAGCAGAAAATTTCTGGACCTCTTCTTCCACTTTTTGCTGATTTCGACCCCTGAATACGAGGTTAATCAATCGACTGTAGGGAGGAAATCCTGTCTGTTTGCGAATCGCAAGTTCCTGGGCGTAAAACCCCTGCACATCAGACTGCAGGGCATATTGAATTGCAGGATTCTCCGGGTGGTAGGTCTGGATAATAACCCTTCCCTGGTCATTGTATCGTCCAGCCCTTCCTGAGACCTGAACCAAAAGGCTGAACGTCCTCTCCTGGGCACGAAAGTCAGGAATATTCAATCCACTATCTGCAAGTACGATCCCCACCAATTCCACGAGTGGGAAATTGAGGCCTTTCGCGACCATCTGTGTCCCGAGGAGAATATCAATTTCCCCATCCCTGAATGCCTTGATTACTTTCCCGATCTCACCTTTTTTCTTGGCACTATCGGTATCCAGCCTTGCAATACGTGCAGAGGGAAAGAGACGACGGATCTCCTCCTCCACCATCTCCGTGCCGAAGCCGCTATAGTTGACATCGAGTGAATTACACTCAGGACAGACACGCATCGGTTTTGCGCGATACCCACAGTAGTGACAGACCATCTGGTCTGTGCCTTTATGGTAGGTGAGTGCTACTGCACAGTGTGGACAACGCAATTCATACCCACAACTATTGCAGTGGAAGAAATAGGAGAACCCCCGTCTGTTCAGGAACAGGATGGTCTGCTTCCTCTTGTTCAAGGTCTCCTTGATTCTCTCTTGCAACGTCTTGCTTATCAGGTTCTTCTCGTAGGAGAGGTTTACCACCTCTATGATGGGCATGATACCACCGCTGACCCGGTTCCGTAAGTGGAGTGAACCCACATTCTTGTTCTCCTCCATCAAAGCCCAAGCTTCCAATGAAGGCGTTGCACTCCCCATGACCAGGGTAGCCCCTTCACTCTGACATCGTCTCTGGGCTACTTGACGGGCATGGTAACGGGGAGTATTTCCACTCTTGTAGCTGCTCTCATGTTCCTCGTCCAAAATGATCAAACCAAGGTTGGGAAATGGAGCAAAGACTGCACTTCGAGCCCCTATTGCGAGGTCCACCTCACCTGAGATGATCCGCTTCCACTCCTTAAGCCGCTGGCTTGGTGTCAGAGCAGAGTGCAGGATCGCCACCCGCTGGGAAAATCGTTTGGTGACCAGTCTTGCCAACTGATGGGTAAGGGTAATTTCTGGGACCAGATATATGACGGACTTTCCTTCTTTGATGACCTCTTCTGCAGAGCGAAGAAATACCTCACTCTTGCCACTACCGGTTACACCGTAGAGATAGTACATGGGTTTCTCACGCTTCAGAATAGTATCAATGGCATATTGCTGTTCATCACTGAGTTTCTCAACTCGCCCAAAGAGAAGATCTTCTTCACTCTCCAGGGCAGGAATGCTGCTATCTCTCCTGCCTCCCGGGATCATCATACTCAATGCTTCCCCTCTACTGCAGAGGTAGAAACGACTCATCCACTCAGCCAGGGCAATGGTTTGTTTGTTGTAGAGCGGGGTATCGTCGATGACCCGCTTGATATCCTTTATTGTGTAGGTTGCTTCCACCTCAGGGAGGGTCTCAATGATGTAGCCTGTCATCTCCCGCCTTGCAAAGGGAACGACAACCCGATGCCCCACACAAGCCTTCTCTTCCATACCCTCAGGAATCTGGTAGGTGAACGACTGGTCCAGGGGAAGATCGAGCAACACCTCAACAAATCCGGGCATCACGACCTCCTGGGGAGCTGGATATTCAAATAAGCTGCTACTTTTTTCAAGTCTTCCCAAACCGGTCTACGATATTCAGGATTACGCAACACCCCTGCCGGGTGATAGGTCACCAATACAGGAACCCCTTCATACCGGTGGAACCTTCCGCGCAACTTTCCTACGCCATCGGTAACATCCAACAGGGAACGAGCTGCAACTGATCCCACGAGCAAGATGATCTCTGGCTTGATGAGTTGAATCTGTCGCTTAAGATACCCAATACAGGCTTGTATTTCATCACTTTGGGGATTTCGATTCTCCGGAGGACGACATTTAACAATATTGGCAATGTAGACGTTGGTTTCACGGTCCATGGAGATGGAAGAGAGCCAGCTATCAAGATACTTTCCTGCTCTTCCTACAAACGCACGTCCAGAAGCATCTTCCTCGGCACCAGGCCCTTCTCCGATAACCATCAGACGGGCAGGTACAACCCCCTCCCCAAAAACCGTATGGAGGCGTCCCTCACTGAGCCTGCACTTGGAACATCTGCTGACCAAGGCTTCAAGCTGTTTGAGGTTGGTTCCTTGAATGGAATCCTTGTCCAAGGGAAGTGGGAGTACTGTATCAACTACTGAAGAGAAGTCCACACGTTCGCTGTAGGTTACATCCTTGTTTGCAATCACCGCTTCTGCTTCATCACAGAGATGGATAAAGTCCATCAGAGCAGAAGCCAACAGTTCTCTTTTCTCTTCACGCTCACCCATGATGCTTCTCCTCGAACCAAGCGTACTCAGCCTCATCATAGCTGATTCTGTACATATACAGGCCACATGATTGGGCGGTTCGTCCTACCCTACGGCGATCCTTGCTGGCAAGGACAGATGAAAATTCCTCTACCGTCATGCCGGACTCAGCAAAATCCATCATCGAACCAACCAAGGAACGTACCATTTTATACAAGAAAGCATTTCCGCAAATGGTATAGGTCAAGAGTTCCCCACCCCAGCGGTCTGTCTCCATTTTCCAGTAGGATTCATAGATATCACGCCACTTGCTGGAAGACACATCACCGCTTGCGGTAAATGTCGTAAAGTCATGAGTTCCCTGAATGCATGAAGCATACCCATTTAGCAGATCAAGAGAAGGGAATTGCCTCACCTTCGCTACCAAGCTTTGGTCGAAGGCTGTCATATCCTGCTCTCTCTTGAAGTAGTAACGGTACATGCGTGCCATTGCAGTAAAACGGGCATGAAAAGTACTGTCAGCCTCACTGCTTTCCAAAATCCTGATATCCTGAGGAAGCAACCGATTTAGTGCAAGTGCAAACTTTTCTGCTCTGACTTTCTGGTTCTGTATATCCATATGACAGACTTGCCCAAGCGCATGCACCCCACTGTCTGTTCTTCCACTTCCGATAATTTCCACATCTTCCCCAATCATGGTCTTTACCGCTTCTTCCAGAACCTGGACAACGGTGAGGGCATTATGCTGCCGTTGCCAACCACTGTAGTGGGAACCATGATACGAGACCGTCAGGCGGATACGCCGGCGGGATGGATCGATCTGTTGCAAAGGGGGGCGTCTCCAATCAGTTCGTGGCATCACCAGCTCCTAGAAGAACCACCATTGCAATAGCAACAGGATTGTCATGACTGATGGAGAGCATCGCGGTCCTCTGTCCAACCAATGCCTGTACATTTCCCTTGAAACACAATTCAGGCTTCCCGGAGGCAGCTCTCTCAACCCAGATATCCTGCAAGGAAAGATGAGCAAGACCAGTTCCAAGGGCTTTTCCCAGAGCTTCCTTTGCAGCAAATCTTCCTGCAAGAAATTCTGCCTGGACTCCCTCTGCCATCATCTTCGCCTCTTCAAGCTCCCTGGGATGAAACATCCTTGACTTCACATGTTCTGAGAGTTTTTCCATCCGTTGAATATTCACTACATCAACACCGATACCACTGACCATCAGAGATCGCTCCCTTCATTGAAGAGAATCCGATAGTATTGGGGATCTGACTGCAGTGCAATGCCTGCACTCTCAAAGACATCCTCTTCGTATCTGAGGACTACCGGAGCGGTGGCTATACCAGCCACATCAACCGATGAGAAGTCCAGACTGGCTTCAATGGATTCTGGATTGATGAGATAGATGATATCCTCATTACCCTGGATACTCACCTCAATCGAGGCAGGAACCAGGCTCTCCGCCTCCAAGGAGGTGGGCAGGTGCACTTCTATAGGGATGGAAACCACCCTCGCTCCCATGGTGGAGAATTGGATGAAGGCATATACCAACACGGCAAAGACCAAGGACAATACCTTGGCAGGCCAGTTGTAAAGCACTCCTTGCAGATACTTATTCAGCTTCATCACTACCCGTCTCCTGTAACAAATCCTCTGGGGTTATATCATGATAACTGAAGAGGGCCAACAGCATTCGTTTGATGGTACCTGTGTCGAGGTCGTAATATAGGTTTGCATTATAGGTCATGCTGATCGCCCCGGTCTCCTCACTGACAATCAAGACAACAGCATCAGATTCCTCCGCCAAACCAAGAGCAGCCCGATGTCGTGTGCCGAAACTTTTCTTGATGTCTGTTTGCTCACTGAGGGGCAGGTAGCACCCTGCGGCGAGTATTCTTCCGCCTTGTACAACCATCGC
Organism: uncultured Sphaerochaeta sp.; assembly: GCF_963677315.1. NCBI lineage: Bacteria > Pseudomonadati > Spirochaetota > Spirochaetia > Spirochaetales > Sphaerochaetaceae > Sphaerochaeta > uncultured Sphaerochaeta sp. Next base: position 616,928 of record NZ_OY781940.1, read on the forward strand.
CCCGTCATGCAGCGGAGTGTCATGGTCGAATACCGTAAGGATCAGACTGGTGGACAGATCGGCATTGAGCCTTGTCCCGCTGTCGGTGATGTTCTTGATCCCCAGACGACGGGGAAACACAATCAAGGCTCCTCTTCGTTTGTTCACCAGCACATTGCATGCGTTGAGAATTGAGTCAATCTGATCACTACTGGTGGTTTGGGTACCTATGCGGAACAATCTGCTTCGGCCACTCCAGAGCTGGGTGAAGGAGCGCCTGAGCTCAGGCTGATAGACGATACAGATAAAGATGGTCGCAGGGATGGATATATACCTGAAAAACCAGAGCAGAACATCCAGCTTGAGGATATAACTCACTGCATAGGACGCAAACATCACCACCAAGACTTTCACCAGCTGCTGGGCTTTCGTCTGGGCTATGGTTACATAGAATCGATAGAACAACCATGCAAGGAAACCGACCTGCAAAGCAGGACGGAGCAATGAAATCATGGATTGCAATGCATCGCCAACCACCAACAACTGCTACTCCTTCTCCTCGCACTCCCAATCCAGGGTGCGATTCACCGCTTTCTTCCAGAATTGGACTTTCTGTTCGCGTTCTTCCTCGCTCATATTCGCTTCCCACCGTTTGCCTTCCTTCCAGTAGGCAGACAGCTCATCAAAATCTTTCCAAACCCCAACAGACAACCCTGCTGCATAGGCAGCACCGAGTGCCGTGGTCTCCACGATCAAGGGCCTGATAACCGGAACACCCAACAGGTCAGCCTGAAATTCCATCAACGGCTTGCTGTTTGTCATTCCCCCATCAACCTTCAAACTGGGCATTACGATGTGGCTGTCCCTTTCCATGGCCTTATAGATATCATGGACCTGGAATGCTGTTGCCTCCAGAATGGCCCTGCACAGATGAGCACGATTGACATACCCGGTCAAACCGGCAATGACGCCTCGTGCATCCGACCGCCAGTAGGGTGCGAACAGTCCACTGAATGCTGGAACGATGTATACTCCGCCGCAGTCTGACACACTGCAGGCCAGCTTGTCCAGCTCTTGGGGATTTTCCACCAGTTTCAGGTTATCACGCGCCCACTGGACCAAGGAACCTGCCACTGCAATGGAACCTTCCAAGGCATATACGGGACGGTGGTCCCCAAGTTGGTAGGCAACCGTGGTAAGCAGTCCCTGAGTACTCTTGATCAGTTTCTCTCCGGTGTTTACCAAGAGGAACCCACCGGTGCCGTAGGTACTTTTCCCCAAGCCCTCTGTGAAACACGCCTGCCCGAAGAGAGCGGCCTGCTGGTCTCCCAAGATCCCGCAAACAGGGACCTCCGCCCTGAGTGGACCACTGGGAGTGGTTGTTCCATAGATCATTCCACTTGAAGGTACGATCGTTGGAAGTGCTTGCTTGGGTACATCGAACAGCTCAAGCAGCTCATCATCCCAGGTACACGATTCAATATTCATCAGGAGATAGCGACTGGCATTGGACACATCGGTAACAATTGCCTTCCCACCAGTCAGATTCCAGGTCAACCATGTATCGATTGTTCCGAATACAGCCTCACCTTTCTCTGCAGCATCACGTAAGCCTTCAACATTCTCCAACAACCAGGCAATCTTTGATGCAGCAAAATAGGGGCTGAAGATCAATCCGCTGCGATCCTGAAGGTAGTTTGCTTCAACCTCTTCCTTCAGGCGGTTAATCAAATCCGATCCCCTAAGATCCTGCCAGACAATGGCATTGTGCCAGACTTTTCCTGTCTTGGGATTCCAAGCGATGACTGTCTCCCTCTGGTTGGTAATCCCAATACCTTCTATGTCGCTTCCCTTTAGATTAACCTCTTTGAGTGCTTTGCTGATGCATTCACAGCTGTTGTCCCAGATCTCCCAGGGATCGTGTTCCACCCAACCGGGTTTTACGAAAATCTGTTCATGCTCCAACTGATACGAGGAGACAATGCTTCCACTCTGATCGAAAATGATAAATCGGGTACTCGTAGTCCCTTGATCCAATGCTCCAATGTAACGCACACCGCACCTCCTTACCAAAGCAGTATAGCCGTTCCCACCGCTTTTTTAAAGGTAAAAAGCAGACAATGGAATCTTCATTTCCCCTATCGTGATACCTCCTGTCCATGATATACTCATCCTTATGAAACTCAAAGATATTATTGCATGTGTAGATGGACAGCTTATCTGTGGCGAGTCCCATCTTGAAGATGAGATTGCACGAGGATTTGCCAGTGACTTGATGAGTGATGTATTGACCATTCTTGAAGACGACATTCTCCTGATTACAGGACTCTCAAACAACCAGGCAATCAGGACGGCCGAGATGAGTGACATCAAGAACATTCTCTTGGTACGGAACAAAAAACCAAGCCAAAATATGATTGATATGGCACAGGAGCTGAACATCTCTCTCTCCTATACCTCCTACTCACTGTTCAAAGCCAGTGCCTTGCTCTTTCAAGAAGGATTGAAACCGGTATATTGAGATGCATCAAGAGTATACCGTACCAGCCCAGGATTTCTCAGTAGCCGGAGTTGCATCAAGCAACTTCAAGCGGTTGCTTAAGCAGTTGAACCTCCCTCCGAAGGTAATTAAGCGAATCATTGTTGCTGTCTTCGAGGCTGAGGTCAATGTCATTGCCCACTCCTATGGGGGCAGGATTGTCTGTGAGCTGGGAGAGGATACCATCACCGTAGAAGTCATCGATACAGGTCCAGGTATTCCCAATCTTGATCTTGCCATGAAGGAAGGGTGGTCTACCGCCACCGAAGAGATTCTGGAACTGGGATATGGGGCTGGCATGGGACTGCCGAATATCAAGAAGAGCTGTGACCGGCTCTCCATCAAGACAAAAGCAGGAGAGCATACCCATATAACCATGGGATTCGACCTGAAGGAGGAGCCATGAGCGACCAGATGTCCCATCATGCAATCCGAGTCATCACTTCCTCCTGCAAGGGATGCACCCATTGCATGAAACGCTGTCCTACCCAGGCAATTCGCATAAACCATGGAAAGGCTGAGATCAATGGGGATCTCTGCATTGACTGTGGCCAATGCATGGCAGTGTGTCCCAACGATGCCATCAAGGTGGAGCAAGATCCTTTCAACCAGCTGGATGACTACCTCGTTCGTGTCGCGATCATCCCTGCCGTCTTCTTTGCCCAATTCCCAGACACCATCACCCTCGGTGAAATCCTCGGTGCACTCTATGCTATCGGTTTCACCCATATCTATCTTGCTGAGACTGGCGTAGATATCCTAAACGTCCTGAATGCAGAGGAGAAAGCTCCTGAGTTACCCCTGATAAGCAACTTCTGCCCAGCAGTGCAACGCTTGATCCAGATCAGATTCCCCCTCTTGGTGGACAACCTGAGCAGATTACGTCCACCGGCACAAGTGACGGCTATCTTTGCAAGGAGTGAGCTCTCATCAGCATCACCGGACCTTGGAATTTTCTATCTCACCCCGTGTGCAGCAAAGATCGCCCAATTCAACACCGAGGGTTCAGAAGAGAACCGGTTATTTGATGGCATCATCAACATCGATACCGTATACAACCTGGTCAGTACCTATCTTGCAAAACATGACCAAGTTCAGGAAGGCAGTCTAACTTTTGCCATGTGCACCAAGCAGGCGTTGCTCTGGAGCTTGGTCAAAGGCCAGATTCCTTCACACGAAGGCCGAACTCTCGCCGTCGATGAGATGCATAATGTCATTGAGTTCCTGGAAATCCTCGAAGAAGAAGAACAGACAAACCTGCAGTTCCTTGAACTGGATGCTTGCGCAGAAGGGTGTGTGGGAGGAATTCTCACCGTAAGAAACCGTTTCCTCGCCTCAGAACGGCTCAAGTACTATTCCCAACAGCTCCCGGAGGTACTTGATGAAGTACTTATCAAGCGCATCCAAGGCCAAAGGAAAGCGTTCCAGAACAACCTCCGGTTGCCCCCTTTTGAGGCAACCATGGCCATGGGTCTCGATACAGACCGCTCCAGAGCGCTCTATAAGCTCCAGAAAGTAACCGATATCCTGAAGGTGCTCCCCGGTATCGACTGCGGACTCTGTGGAAGTCCTACCTGCAAGAGTCTCGCTGAGGATATTGCACGTGGCCAAGCAAGCCTTAAACAGTGCGTGGTCCTTAGGCTAAGAAACGCACAATCTTCTTCCTCTCTCTCCAGGATATGGGGAGACCACGCTAAAGGGGAAGACGTATTGAGGGACGATCAAGGATAGGATGTTTCTCTTTCTCTGTCTCCAGCAACTGCGCTCCACTAAGCACTACGTAGGAGTCCTCTTCCTTTGCAGCACGGAGCAAGGCTTTTGCCCCTTCGTTGAGTTGCTTGCTGTCCAACTGCAAGAGATGCTGACGCCTCATAGCCCTGAAATCATCACTGATATGGTAGAGCAACCGTCTGAAAGCGAGGATGGAATCCTGGCTGGGAGACAGGGGCCTCAGTTCACTGCCAATGGTTGCGATCAGAGCATTCTCAATATGTCCGGATTCAATATCAATTTGGGCATATCTGTTGAGAATCTGGATAAAATCACGATAGCTACCGGCAATTCGGGGATCCCTGTAGGTGGAGAATACACAAATCTCTTCCATGACATCAGCATTTGCAGCAACACCATAGGCACCACCCTGGCCCCTGATGACTTCCCACAGATCATTGCCCGTCAAGATATTTGCAA